>DATBPR010000180.1:0-4516 GCA_036561285.1 Candidatus Limnocylindrales bacterium
AGCCCGTCGGCGGCGCCATCCGTCGCGGCCAGCGCCACGCCGGTGACGTCCCAGGCGCCGAGCGCCACACCGGCCCCGACCAAGACCCCGGCTCCGACTCCGACGCCGGCACCGTCGAAGACCCCGGCACCGTCGGCGACGGTCGCCCCGAGCGCGCCGGCCCCGTCGGCGTCGATCCCGGTCGTCCCGCCGACGGCCAGCTGCGATCTCGTCGTGCCGGCCGGCCCGACGGTCGCGAAGCTCACGTATCCCGGCACGTGGCAGACGGTCACGGAGCCCCCTGACCTGGCGTGCCGCTACTTCGACCCGGCGGAGATCACCGTCCCGGCGGATCCGACCACGCTGCAGACAGCCGTGGTGGCGAACGTCGCCTCCACCCCGTACGCCGACGCCGTCGCGGCCGCGACGAACCCGGCCAACTGGACCGTCGTGCGGCAGGGTTCGTCCACCACCGGCGGGGTCCCGATCACCTGCGTCGACGCGACGGCGCTGACCGATGCGGCCGGGATCCCGACCGGATCGAGCAGCCACACCTGTCTCGTCGACGTGGGCACGGCCGGAACCGTCTCCCTGCGGACCGTCAGCGCGACGGCGGACGAGGCGTTCGCCACGAACTCGGCCGTCGTCACCCTGATGACGCTCGCATCGACCTTCACGCCGGCGAGCTGACGCTCGTCGCTCGTCACCGGTCTTCCGCTCCGGCCACCGGCCGGGGCGGTCGCATGTTCAGGCGGCTGGCGCCGGCGCGGTCGACTGGCGGACCACCAGGCTCGGGGTGACGACGATGTCGGCGACCCCGTCGGGTCCCACCCGGTCCTCGATCATGTCGAGCAGCAGGTTGGCCGACGTCCGGCCCATCTCGACGCCGGCCTGGCTGATCGTCGTGAGGGGCGGGATCGTGAACGACGCGATGTCGATGTCGTCGAAGCCGACGATCGAGAGCTGGTCGGGGACGACCACGCGGGCCTGGAAGGCCGCCTGGAGCAGGCCGATCGCGATCGTGTCGGAGGCCGCGAACACCGCGGTCGGCCGGTTCGGCCGGTCCAGGTGGGCGAACAGCTCGCGGCCGAGGCGGTAGCCGGGCTCCGGGTCCGGCTGGGTCGTCCGATAGGTCCGGATCCGGTCTCCCACGCCGTGGTCCCGCATGAACGTCTCGTACACCGTGGCCCGGAACGGACCGTCGGCCATGCGCTCGTCGACGACGCAGACGATCGAGCGGTGGCCGAGCGACCAGAGGTGGTCAAGGGCGAGCAGCGTCCCCTGCTCGTTGTCGACGTAGACGCCGGGCACGGGCCGGGGGCCCGCGCGATCGCTGACGCCGACGACGTGGGCGTGGTGGCTGGCGAGGTCGTCGAGGGTCGCGTCGCCGCCGGCGATGTCGCCGAGGATCAGGATCCCGTCGGCGTGGGACTGCTCGAACATCGAGCCGTAGACCGCGGCGACGTCCGGGCTCCAGTCGACGTGGCCGAGGAACAGCCGGTAGCCGCGCGAGCGGGCGACCTCGTTGACGCCGCGGAGGACCTGGGTGTGGAACGGGTCGCTGACGTCGCGGATGATCACGCCGAGGAGGGAGCTCCGGCTGCCGCGCAGGGCCCGGGCGAGGAGGTTGGGCTTGTAGCCGAGGTCCGTCGCGGCGACGAGGACGCGCTCGCGGGTCGCCTCGCGGATCGGCACGCCGGACTCACGGCCGTTGAGGATGCGGGACACCGTCGTGACCGAGACCCCGGACCGGGAGGCGACGTCGCGGAGCGTGATCATCCCGCCCGCCGCCTTCGTCACGTCACTGCCCTCCCGCCCTCTTGACACCGCGGACTATCGTTCCGCTCAGGCGAAAACGTCAAGGCTTATCGTTTTCATGCGCTGCCAGCCGCGACGTTCGCCGGCGTGCGCTGAGGTCCGGAGGAGCCGTGGAGGACGTCCCGCGCCAGGATCCGGTCGTCCCGGGCGGTCCCTGCCTGCCCGCCGGGCGAGCCTGGTGAACGCCGTCGCGACCGCGCCGCCGGCGACCGACCGCGGCTTCCGGACGGTCTTCGGACGGGAGCTCGTCGCCGAGCTGCCGAACATCGTCCACCGCCCCTATCTCGTCGTGACGATGGCCGACCTGTGGCCGTGGCTCGAGCACAACTTCGACCGCCATCTCGTCGGCGTCCACGAGGTCGCGAGCATCGAGCTGGCCGACCTGGACGCCCGGGTCGAGGGCCTGCCGGAGTTCGCGGGTATCGTCGGGCTCGGCGGCGGCCGGGCGCTCGACGTCGCGAAGTTCTTCGCGTGGCGCCGTGGCCGCCCCCTCTTCCAGGTCCCGACCGCGATGACCACGAACGCGGCATTCAACCACCGCTGCGCGCTCCGTCACGAAGGCCGCGAGATCGGGATCGGCTGGGCCGTGCCGGAAGCCGTGTACGTGGACGTCGACCTGATCCGGACCGCCCCGCCCCTGCTCAACCGGAGCGGCGTCGCCGACGTCCTCTGCCACCAGACCGCCACTGTCGACTGGAAGCTGGCGCACGACGCCGGCCGGGAGGATCGCCGATGGCCCTATGACGACCGTCTCGTGGCCGAGGCGCGCGACCAGCTCGAGGCCGTCGTCGGCGGCCTCGACGAGATCCACGACGTGAGCGACGCCGGGATCCGGCTGCTCGTCGCCGCCCATCGCTGGGCGGGAGCGTCGTTCCACGAGGCCGGCTGGAACGCCTGCCATCTCGACGGCGTGGACCACGCATTCCAGGACGCGCTGGAGTTCCATACTGGCCGTCACTTCATCCATGGGCAGGCGATCGGGCTCGGAACCTACCTGGGGTCCGTCCTCCAGGAGAACGAGCCGGAGCGCGTGCTGGGCTGGCTCCATCGCGCCGGGGTCGACATCCGGCCCGAGGCGATGGGGATCGACTGGGAGGCCGCCGCGACGGCGATGCGGCGCCTCGCCTGGTATGTCCGCCACGCGGACCTGCCGTACACGATCGCCGACGTCCGACCCGTGACCGACGCGATCGTCGACGGCATCCGGGAGCGCATCATCGCGACGTTCGGTGCGTGGACCGAGGAGGGGCCGGTCGCTCGGACCGGCCCGAGAGGAGGATTCGTCTGATGGACCAGCGACCACGGAGGATGACGCCGGGCAGGCTCGGCGGGCTCCTTGTCACGGTGCTCGTCGTGGCGGCCGCGTGCAGCGGCAGCGCCAGCACGGCTCCGTCGACCGGCGGCGGGACGAGCGCCGCGCCGGGCGGCAGCACGGGCGCGGCCGCCAGCGCACCGGCCGGGACCAAGCATGTCTCGATCCTCAACCAGGACATGACCGACGACCAGATCAAGGCCGAGATCCAGAAGGAAGGCGCGGTCGTCGTCGGCAACTGGACGTACTCGGCCAACGCGGTCCTCGTCGACCAGTTCCAGAAGTACGTGAAGTCGACCTACGGCGTCGACATCCAGCTGACCTACGACGGCAGCCAGGCCCCGAGCGAGTACCTCACGAAGCTCGCGGCAGCGGCGAAGGGCGGCAACCCCGCGCCGTATGACGTGATGGCCGTCGAGGAGAACTACTGGGCGGACGGAACGGCCCAGGGCCTGCCGGACAACTTCCTGCCGTCGGACCTGATCCCGAATCAGAAGCTGGTCCTCGACCAGTTCCAGCACGTCCCGACCTCGATCGCCTTCCAGTCGACGGCCTTCCCGGGCGTTGTCTACAACAAGGCGAAGGCACCGTTCCTGAAGAGCCTCAAGGACCTCGCGAACCCGGCGCTGAAGGGCAAGCTGACCCTGCCGGCGCCCGGTGACATCACGGCCGGCGGCTTCTTCCTCGGCCTCGCGTCCGAGCTGGGCAAGGACTACAAGGACCCGAACCAGATGAAGGAAGTCGTCGACTGGGCGATGACCAACATCGGCCCGAACGTCACCAAGTACACCAGCGACCAGCCGACGATCCAGCAGCTGCTCGAGACGGGCGCGATCGACGCGTTCGCGTTCTGGAACGCCACGGCGCGGCTCGAGTTCCTCAATGGCAACAAGGACGCCGCGCTGCTCCTTCCCGCGACGATCTACCCGGCCAACGGCTACCTCTGGATCCCGAAGAGCGCGCCGCACCCCGTGCTCGCGCAGATCTTCATCAACTGGCGGATCGATCCGAGCGTCCAGTTCCCGAACGCCTGGCCGATCAATCACGGCCAGTGGAGCGAGCTGAGCGAGGGCTTCCTGGGACCCAGCTACGTAAGCCTCGTCCCCGACTGGTTCAAGGCCGACTACGGGACCTTCTACCCGACCCTCGACCAGATCAAGACCAACTTCAAGGCCATCGACTGGACCGCGTACAACGCGTCTGCCAAGGTCTGGCAGGACTACTACGCGTCGAAGATCGGCCAGTAGCGAACCGATGGTTCGGCGACGCCGGCGCCCGCGGTGCGGGCGCCGGCGTCGCTCCATCCCCGCACCTCGCAAGATGACCGCATGACCGCCGGCACGCCGCCGATCGCCCCCGACCGGACCCGCTCCCTCGCGCTGCCCCGCCTCGCCCGCGGCGACACGC
>DATBPR010000181.1:0-6932 GCA_036561285.1 Candidatus Limnocylindrales bacterium
CAGGCGCCGATGCAGCCAAGTGCGCCCGTGACGAGGAACCGCTCGCCGGCGCTCACCCGGGGGTGCTCGACGAGGAAGCCCCGACCGCGGCGCCCGCGCCGACGCCGCCTTCGGTCCGGCACCGGTTCGTCAGCCGGCCGATCCCCTCGATCTCGACGGTCACGACCGAACCGTCGGCGAGGAACCGCGGCGGATCGCGGAAGACGCCGACGCCGCCGGGAGTCCCGGTCGCGATCACGTCGCCCGGCTCGAGGCTGAACGCCTGGGAGCAGTGGCTGATGATCTCGGCCACGCCGAAGAACATCATCGCGGTGCTGGACGACTGGACGACCTCGCCGTCGACGGTGCACGAGATCGCGAGGCGCTGCGGGTCGCCGATCTCGTCGGCGGTGACGAGGGCCGGACCCATCGGGCAGAACGTGTCGAGGGACTTGCCGCGGACCCACTGTCCATCGCCGAACTGGATCTCCCGCGCCGACACGTCGTTCAGGCAGGTGTAGCCGAGGACGTGGTCCAGCGCGTCTGCGACGGACACGCGCCGGGCGGTCGTCCCGATGACGACCGCGAGCTCGGCCTCCCAGTCGACCTGCGTCGTCAGGGCCGGGTCCCAGCGGATGTCCGCGCCGTCGCCGATGACGGCGCTCGGGAACTTCGCGAACACGAGCGGCGCGGGCGGCGGTTCGGCCTGCTCCTCGGCGACGTGCTCCCGGTAGTTGCGGCCGATCGCCACGACCTTGCCGGGACGCGGGACGGGCGCCAGCAGCTCTGCGTCCGAGAGCGGGCGGCCGTCGGTCGCGATCCGGCCGATCGCGGAGGCGGCAGCCGTGCGGAGGCTCTCCAGGGCTTCCCGCCCGCCGACGAGCAGCGCGTCCATCGTCGCGGGTCCACCATCGACCAGGTCCGAGGCGGGCAGCCAGCGCTCGGCGGACACGACGCCAAGCGCCGGGCCGGTCCCGGTTCGAACGCTGATCAAGCGCACTGGGGCTCCATCCGTTCAGTATGTTGGTCGATGGACGGTGGACTGGACGATACGATAGCGTTGCCGGTGGCGTCAACCGGACGGGACGCGAGGAGGAGGGACATGGCCATCGAGGCGACCGGCCGGCGCCCGCTGGGGCGAACGGGCCTCGAGGTGACCCACCTCGGATTCGGGAGCGCCCCGATCGGCGGCCTGTACCGGGCCGTCGCGGACGCGGACGCGATCGCGGCCGTCCGCCGCGCCTGGGACCTCGGGATGCGCCTCTTCGACACGGCGCCACTGTACGGATACGGAGCCGCCGAGCGGCGGGTCGGGCGCGGCCTGGCGGGGCGGGCACGCGAGGAGTACGTCCTCTCGACGAAGGTCGGTCGCCTCGTGCTTGACTCGGGCCGCGTGCGGCCGGGCGCCGACGTCGACCCGCAGATGCTCGACGGACAGGTGGACGGGGCCTATGCCGACGTGGCCGGCCGATCGATCGTCTTCGACTACTCCGCCGACGGGATCCGCCGATCCCTGGAAGCGAGCCTGGACCGGCTCGGCGTCGACCGGATCGACGTCGCCCTGATCCACGACCCGGACGACCACTGGGAGGCCGCGATCGGCGCGGCGTTTCCCGCGCTCGCCCGTCTCCGCGAGGAGGGGGTGATCCGGGCGATCGGGGCCGGGATGAACCAGTCGGCGATGCTCGCCCGGTTCGCCCGGGAGGGCGACTTCGACGTGTTCCTGCTTGCCGGCCGCTACACGTTGCTGGACCAGGACGCGCTCGATGAGCTGCTGCCGCTATGCGTCGAACGGAGCATCGCGATCATGATCGGCGGCGTGATGAACTCCGGGATCCTCGCCGACCCCCGGCCCGGCGGCCGGTTCAACTACCAGGCCGCGCCGCCGGCGATCGTCGATCGCGCCCAGCGCCTGGCCGCGGCCTGTGCCCGGCACGGCGTCCCGCTGAAGGCGGCGGCACTCCAGTTCCCGCTCGCGCACCCGGCGGTCGCGTCGGTCGTGGTCGGCGTCCGGTCCGTGGCCCACCTCGACGAGTACCCGACGCTCCTCGCGGAGCCGATCCCGGCGGCGCTCTGGGACGACCTCCGCGCCGAAGGCCTCCTGCCCGCGAGCGCACCGACGCCGTCATGACCGACGGGCCCGCGGCGCCCGCCCGAACCATGCGGGTCGACGCCCACCATCATCTCTGGCCCCAGCCGACGCAGGCCGAGTTCCCGTGGATGACGGACAAGCTGGCCGCGATCCGGCGCCCGTTCCGGCCCGACGACCTGACACCGCTCCTCGCCGCGGCCCACGTGGACGCGACGGTCCTCGTCCAGACGCGCTCGAGCGCGGACGAGACGGAGGTCTTCCTCGCGATCGCGGCCGCCTACCCGTTCGTCGCCGGTGTCGTCGGCTGGCTCGATCTGACCAGCACGGGGGTCGCCGAGGAGATCGAGCGGCTTCGCGATGTGCCGGGCGGCGATCGGCTCGTCGGGATCCGCCACCAGGTCCATGATGAGCCCGATCCGGACTGGCTGCGCCGGGCAGACGTCCGGCGAGGCATCGCCGCCGTCGGCTCCGCCGGATTGCGCTATGAGCTCCTGGTCCGGACCCGGGAGCTGCCGGCGGCCGCGGATACGGCATCCGCCCTGCCCAATGTGCGTTTCGTCCTCGACCATCTGGCCAAGCCGCCGATCGCCGCCGGTGGCGACGGTCTCGCCGCGTGGGCGCATGCCATCCGTCTGCTCGCCGGGTCGCCGAACGTCGTCGCCAAGGTCTCCGGGCTGGTCGCCGAGGCCGACTGGTCGTCCTGGACCGTGGACGACCTCGTCGGACCCGTCCGCGTCGCGCTCGATGCCTTCGGCCCGGACCGGCTGCTCTTCGGCTCGGACTGGCCGGTCTGTCTCGTCGCGGCGTCCTACGCTCGTGTCGTCGAGGCCACGGCAGCGGCCCTCTCCGCCGCCGGTACCGACAAGGCGGAACGCGGCCGGATCTTCGGCCCGAACGCGGTCGCCGCCTACGACCTGCGGCTCGGCTGACGGGCCCTCAGCCCGGTGTCGCTGCCGGAGTGTCGAGGCGCCGGAGCGGATCGACCAGCTCGTCGGCCAGCCGGTGGAGGTCGGCGACGAGGAGCGGCACTCGCTCGTCCGTCGCCCGGACCTTGAGCAGCGTGATGCTCGCCGCGTTGGGTCCCTCACCCGGGTGCCGGCCGGGGATCGCGATCCCGTAGCAGACGACGCCCTCCATCGTCTCCTCGTCGTCGATCGCATAGCCCCGCGCCCGGACCGCGTCGAGGTCCGCCATGAGCGCGCCGATCGACCGGTGGGCCTTGGCCGTGCCGCCCGACAGGTCGTGCCCGTCCAGGCGTTGCTTCAGCTCGCGCGGATCGAGGGACGCGAGGGCGGCCTTGCCGGTCGCAGTGCTCGTGGCCGGCAGCCGCCGCCCGATCTGCGAGGTCAATCGGACCGGCTGGCGGCCATCGTGGCGGGCCAGGTAGGTCATCTCGAGCCCGTCGAGGATCGCAAGCTGGACGGTCTCCTCGGAGCCGACCGGCAGCCCCCGGGCGGCCTCGTAGAACTCCTGGACCATGTCCACCGCGGCGAGGTATGCGCCGCCGAGCTCGGCGAGCCGCCGGCCCAGCGCGAACCCGGTGCCCACCCGCCGGACCAGCCCCGCGTCGGCCAGCGCCCCGCAGATGTTCGCGATCGATGACTTCGGCAGTCCAAGCCGGCGGGCCAGCTCGCTCGGGCCCAGGGCGAGGCCCGCATCCTCTGCGAGGACGTCGAGGATCGCCGCCGCGCGAGTCACGGCCGGCGCGAGCGACTCGCCACCCGCGTTGTCCTGCATCTCGCTCGCGGGTGCGGTGGCCATGCGCGTCTGCCCTCGATCGACTCGGATTTCCGTGCCGTCGGCCAGCCTGCCGAACGACAGCCAGCATCTTGACTCGGGTCGACAGGTGGTCTACTGTCCAGCCCATCGCCGTGTGTTCAGTATGTTGGACGACGGCGCCGTGGGTCAAGAGGAGGACCAACGTGACGTCGCGGTTCAGATTCATCGCGGCAGCGATCGTTCCCATGCTCGCGTTTGCGGCGTGCAACTCGTCGGCGAGCCCGTCCCCATCGGCGGCTGCGCCGTCGGCCCCAGCCGCCTCTGTCGCGGCTCCCAGCGAGGCCGCATCGGCGGCCCCCAGCGCCAGCGCCGCCGCGGCGGCGTCGCCCGGCACGAAGTTCGCCGGGGTCACCGTCAACATCCTGACCTTCAACGGTCCCCAGATCGCGGAGCCGCTGCAGCGGCGCGCACCGGACTGGGAGCAGCTGACCGGCGGTCACGTCAACGTCGTCGCGGTCGGCTTCCAGACGATCTATGACAAGGCCCTGCTCGACGCCTCGACCGGGACCAATTCGTTCGACGGCTACGTCTTCAACCCGCAGTGGATGGGCGACTTCGTGGGACCCGGCTACCTGCTCGACCTGACGGACCGCGAGAAGAACGACCCGCAGCTCGACCAGCAGGACATCGTCCCGTTCTTCCGCAATTTCAACTCGACCTACAACGGCAAGAACTACACGATCCCGCTCGACGGCGACTTCCTGATGGTCTACTACCGGAGCGACCTGCTCCAGAAGGACGGCCTCCAGCCGCCCGCCACGTGGGACGACTACCTCTCGATCGCCCAGAAGTACAACGGCCAGGACCTCAACGGCGACGGCCAGCCCGACTACGGCTCGTGCATCGCCGCGAAGAAGGGTGCCCAGAGCTACTGGTGGATCATCAACATTGCGGCCGGCATGCTCCAGAGCAAGGGCACGGCCCAGGGCGCGTTCTTCGATACGACCAACATGAACCCGCTGCTGGGCACGAATGACGCGATGACGCTGGCCCTCCAGACCTATGCCAAGGCCGGCACCCTCGGGCCGCCCGACGGGCTCAACATGGACGTCGGCGGGTCGCGCGGCCTGTTCACCACCGGACGCTGCGCGCTGACCCTGGACTGGGGTGACGTTGGCACCCTGGCCCCGGGAACCTACGCCCAGGACAAGACCGGCGCCGTCATCTCCCCCGGCTGGAAGCAGGTCCTCGACCGGTCGAGCGGCAAGCTCGTTCCGTGCGACGCGACCACCTGTCCGAACGCCGTCAATGGCGTCAACCACGCGCCGTTCGCCGCATTCGGCGGCTGGTCGGGCGCGGTCAACGCGAAGTCACCGGCCAAGCAGCAGGATGCCGCCTATGACTTCCTCTCGTACATGAGCGCACCCGCCCAATCGAGCATCGACGTGACGCTCGGCAAGACCGGCTTCAACCCCTACCGGACCTCGCAGTTCACCAACCAGGCGCCATGGATCGCCGCGGGCCTCAGCCAGGCCGCGACCGACAACTACCTCGGCGCCATCAAGGACAGCCTGTCGAACCCGAACTTCGTGCTCGACCTGCGGATCCCGCAGACCAAGCAGTACGAGCAGGACGTGCTCGACACGGCCATCGCGCAGTACCTTGCCAAGGAGCTCGACGAGGCCGGCACCGAGTCGGCCATCGCCGACGGCTGGAACGGCATCACCGACCAGGCCGGAAAGGACAAGCAGCTCGCAGCCTACGTCGCGAGTCTTGGCATCAAGTAGCAACGCCATCGCTCCTCCTCCGCCGGAGCCGGGCCGCGTCAGCGGCCCGGCTCCACGTCGTGGTGCGGTCCGGCACCTGACCGAGGACCGGCTCGGCGCGTGGCGGTCCGACGGGGCCGCCCGCTGGGTCTTCATCTGGCCGGCGGTCGTCCTGGTCCTCGTCGTCTCGATCTTCCCGCTCGTCGCCTCGGTCGCCCTGTCGGTGTCGAAGCTCGTCTTCCGCCCGGGCGGGGTGGATCTCTCGTTCATCGGCTTCGCGAACTACCAGCAGCTCCTGTTCGGCCTCGAGAAGTCGCATTTCCTCGGCGTGATGAAGACGCCCAACCCGATCGGCTGGGCGATCCTCGGCGTGACGATCGTGCTGACCGGCTGGGCCTGGACGAAGGCCGTCCGGAGCGGCCGGTACGGGCCGTTCGGACTGGTCCTCCGGCTGTTCGCCGGGATCCTGCTCGTTGGCTTCGTCTGGCTCGCCGTCCAGACGCTGGCGAGCGACGGCGGCCGGCCGGGATCCCTGATCGTGACGGTGATCTTCGTCTTCGGCGGGATCGCCCTTCAGCTCGGTCTCGGGCTCGGGCTGGCGCTGCTCGCGGTCCAGCAGGTCCCGTGGCGGCGGTTCTTCCGGATCCTGTTCCTGATCCCGCTGACGATCACGCCTGTCGGCGTCGGCTACATGTTCCTGATGATGACCGACACCTCGAAGGGCCCTCTCGAGCCCCTCTGGGTGGCCCTCGGGCTGCGGAACTTCACGTGGGTGACAGATCCGTGGCTCGCCCGGCTCGCGGTGATCATCGGCGACACGTGGCAATGGACGCCGTTCGTGTTCATCGTCCTGCTGGCCGCGCTGGAGGCGCTCGACCAGGAGGTCAACGAGGCCGCCCTCGTCGACGGCGCCGGGCGCTGGCAGAGCTTCCGCCACATCACCTGGCCGGCGATCCTGCCGGTCACGACGACGATCGTCCTGATCCGGATCATCGAGGGCTTCAAGATCATCGACATGCCGAACATCCTCCTGGGCGGAGGGCCCGGCACCGCGACCCAGTCGATGACGCTCCAGGCCTACATCGACTGGAACACCCTCAACCTCGGTCGATCGGCGGCGGTCGCGTACCTGCTGCTGATCCTCGTGACGATCGTCGCGACGGTCTACGTCAGCCTCGTCCGGCGCCGGGTCACGGACCTCGCATGAGCGCCCCTCGATGATGAACCCGTTCCGGCGCCGTTCCGCGACGGACCTGTCTCCGCGGGCGAAGGTCGTCGCCTTCATCGCGCTGCTCGCCTGGTCCGTCGTCGTCCTGTTCCCGATCTACTGGCTCTTCGTCACCTCGTTCAAGACGCCGTACCAGGTGGACAAGGGC
>DATBPR010000182.1:0-4909 GCA_036561285.1 Candidatus Limnocylindrales bacterium
GCCGGAGTTCCCGTACAGGTTCGAAAGATCCACCGCCCAGTAGGCGTGGGCGTCGAAGCCGAACATCGAGTGGGCCTGGTTGATCACGATGATGTAGGGCAGCGAGATCAGCCCGACGATGATCAGGGCGTGGCGGACCGCCCGCATCCGGGCCGGCCCGAGCCGGTCCGCGACCGACTGGAGCCGCGCTGGCAGGTCGAAGTCGTTGGCGCCACCGAGGCGACCGGCCATGAGCCCCCGTCCGGTCGTCATCCCTCGGCCGGTTTCGTCGCCTGCCCGATCCGGCGGTGGAGCAGCGGGATCCGGAACAGGTCCCAGGCAACGCGCGCGGCGAGCGACGGCCGGGCACGCATCCGCGAGCCGCGCCGGTCGGCCCAGGTGATCGGCACGATCGCGATCTCGTAGCCGCGTCGCCGGGCGAGGTAGATCAGCTCGACGTCGAAGACGATGCTCGTGATCTTCTGGCGGCTGACGAGGTCATGGGCCGCGCCACGCCGAAAGCCCTTGAACCCGCACTGGGTGTCCTGGACCGGGCCGACGACCCACAGCGACGCCAGGAGATGGAACGCCTTGCCGAGCAGCCGCCGGTAGCGCGGCTGGCTCTTCCGCATGTCGGAGCCGTCGGGCTGGATCCGGCTGCCGAGCGCGACGTCCGCGTCCGCCAGTGCCTCGACGAGCGGCACGAGCATGTCCGGCGGCGTCGCCATGTCGGCGTCGGCGAAGACGATCAGATCCGTCTCGGCGTGGAGCATCCCCGCACGCACCGCCGCGCCCTTGCCGCCGTGCGGGACCGAGAGGACGGACAGGGTCGCCCCGGCCTGCGCGCCCCGGGTCTCCTGGCGAGCCCTGACAAGGTCCGCGGTGTCATCGGTGCTCCCGTCGTCGACGACGAGGACGTCGATCCGGCCGGGGAGCTCCGCCGCTCCCGGAGCGCCATCGCGGGCGGAGGCGCCGCGCCTTCGGAGGTAGCCGAACAGCTCGTCCAGGGCGGGCTCGATTCGGCCTGCCTCGTTGTACGCGGGCAGCACGATCGTCAGCGTGGGGGATGGGTCCATCGCGGGCAGTCTAGGCCGGGGATCGCGCGCTCAGGGGGAGACGATCGCACCGTTGGGGTCATCCAACTGGTGCAGGTCGGAGCGGATCGGCCCTGCCGGTTCGGCCGATTCCGATCCGGGGCTCGCCGCCTGGACGCTGGCGCGGGTCGCCGCGAGGACAAGCCCGATCGCGACCCAGATCAGGGGCAGGAACGCGATCGCGACCGCGGCCACGACCAGCGCAATAGCGATCAGGAGCCGGACGCGGCCGGCGGCCGGCGTGCCCCAACCGCGGAAGAGGGCCACCAGCCCGAACGGGATCATCGCCGACGGGTAGTGGAACCAGGTCACCGGCAGCGTCGCGAGGGAGGCGGCGGCGGCCCAGCCGAGCCGCTCGACCGGATCGCCCCCGCGTCGGGCGGCCAGCAGGGTCACCGCGAGGACCCCCAGGCTCACGACGATCTGCGTGGTCCGGGCGAACCCGTCGCCGGCCCCGAGGAGGAGGGCGACCTGGGCGGCCGGCCCGGCGTTCCGTGGGTCGACGAGATCCGCGCTGCTGCCGGCTCGGACGACCGCCACGTAGTCGGTCCAGCCCGTGAGGCCGCCGACGAGGACGCTCGCCACCAGGACGGCCAGGCCGATGCCCAGCGCGACGAGGAACACCCGGCCGCTCGGACGATCGCCACCGAGGCCGCGGACACCGAACCAGACGCCGAGCGAGCCGGGGTGGAGCTTCGCGATGGCGGCGGTGGCCAGGGCAACCCCCCCGGCGCCCTGGACGGCGGACGTCGTCCCGGGCGCGACCGCGAGCAGCATCGCTCCGTAGAGCAGCGGGAAGAACACGTCGAGGTTCCCGAACAGCAGCCCGATCGCGAAGGGGAAGCAGAGCGGAGCCAGGGCGACGACCGGCAACGCGACGGAGCGCGACGGCAGGTCCGGAGCGAACCGCCGGGCGAGCGCGACGGCGACCGCGGCGAGCCCGGCGACCGCGGCCGCGTCCCACGCGACGAGCATCACCGGCGACGGGATCGCGGCGAAGGCGGCCATCACCTGGGCGACGAGCGGTGGATACGAGTAGAAGAGGCTCTCGGCAACCGGCGCGGTCCCGGCGACGAGCGCCGGGTCGTAGGGCGAGCGCCCGGCGGCGACGTCCCGACCGGCCCGGAGCAGCAGCTCCAGGTCGAAGCCGGCCTTCGGCGGCGTCGCGGCGTACAGGGTCGCGCCGATCCAGAGCAGGCCGACCCAGCCGACGATCCCGACGATCACGAGGGCCCCGAGCGCGACGGACCGTGCCGGCGCGGCGGACGACGCCGGCCGGGCGGCGGCCTCTTCGGTCATCGGTCGTCCGGGTCGCGGACGCCCGCGACCAGGCTCGAGAGCTGGTAGAGGAGCAGGCGTGGCGACGCGAGCACGGAGAGCGTCACCGCCACGGCCCAGCCGTAGCGCCGCGGCGCGGCCCAGATCGCGAGCACGACGAGGCCGACGACCATCGCGGCCCAGAGCAAGGGCGAGATCGAGTAGGGCGACAGCGAGATGACGCTTCCGACCTGGTCGAGGCGGAGGAACGACAGGTAGGCGAGGGTGTCCGATGGCGCCAGGACCAGCTGGACACCGATCAGGGCGGCGACCCAGACCGCCAGCCAGCCGAGCGGCCGCCAGTCCCGCCGGCCGAGCCACCAGATGGCGACGAGGATCGGGAAGACCTTGAGGTTCGCCGCGAGCGCGACGGCCCATGGGTTGCCGAGCGCGAGGAGCAGCGTGACGGCGACCTGGGCCTGGCCGATGACGATGCTCCAGCCGATCGGCAGGGCGAGGGCGCAGACGACGAACAGCGTCAGAGGCCGGCGGAGGTCGAGACGGACGAGGGTCGCCACGAACATCAGGGCGATCAGCGTCATCCAGATCGCGGCCGCCAGCCCGAACGGCAGCAGGGCGAGCGGCCGGAAGAGGATCGCGAGCAGCGGCGGGTAGCGGTAGAAGGCCGCGTCGTCGATGCCCGCCGGCTGGACATAGAGCGGCTGGCCCGCGTTCAGCCGGGCCGCGGCGTCGTAGTAGGCGTGGACGTCCGCGAGGGGATCCGTCATCAGGTGCAGGACGACCGTCTCGATCCCGAGGGCGATGCCGACGAGCATCGCGAACCGCAGGACGAGGCGGATCCGGGGCGTCGCCCACCAGTCCCCGCGAGCGAGCCCGAGGTCGGGCCGGAGGTCGCTGGTCACCGGGCCATCCTAGTCGCGCGGCCATCCCCGACAGGGAACCGAAGGCCCCGCCGAGGTAGCCGATTCGTACTGGTCGGGGGGCCGGAGGGGCGGTGCTACGCTGCACCGGCCGTGCGGATCCCGATCCTTCTGTATCTGCTTGCGCTCGTCGTCCGGATCGGATTGGTGATCCTCTTTCCCGACCCGGCGTACCCCGATTCCTCCTACTACGTCGACGTCGCGCGGAACCTCGCCGCGGGCCACGGGCTGAACCTCGACTTCATCTGGATCTTCGCCGAGGTCGGCAACAAGATCCCCGCGAACCCGGTCCTGCCGATCCCGGGCAATGCCCACTGGCTGCCGCTCGCGTCGTTCATCCAGGCGCCGTTCATCGCGCTCCTCGGGCCGACGACCCTTGCCTCCGCGATCCCGACGGTGCTGATCGGCTCGATCACCGCGCCGCTGACCTGGTTCATCGCCCGCGACGCCGGCTCCCTGAAGGTCGTCGGCATCGGCGCGGGCGTCCTCGCAGCGATCCCCGCCGCCGGCGCGGTGTTCATGGCCCAGCCCGAGAACTTCGCGATCCTCCAGCCGCTCGTCGCGGCGACGATCTGGCTGACCGTGCGCGGGCTGAAGGGCAGCACGCGCTCCTACGTCGCGGCCGGGTTCCTCGTCGGCCTCGCCTCCCTCGCCCGCAACGACGGCTTCATCCTCGGCCTGGCCGTCGGCCTGGTCTTCGTCTGGGACCGTGGCCGGGCGTGGCTGTCGCACGGCCGGGTCGCGCCGCGGCTGCCGTGGCGGGCCGCGTTCGGCTGCTTCGGGCTCTACCTGCTCGTGATGGGCCCGTGGTTCCTCCGCCAGGAGCTGACGTTCGGCTCGATCTCGCCGACGACCTCGGGCGGCAGCGCGCTCTGGATCCGGACGATCCAGGAGTGGAACAGCATCACCGCCGATCCGTCCCTCTCGAAGTTCCTCGCCCAGGGCCCGGGACCGATCATCGGCTCGCGGATCGGCGGGCTCCTGTCGGCGATCGGCAACTTCGCGGTGATCATCTGCTCGGTCGTCCTCGTCCCGTTCCTGCTCATCGGGGCGTGGGTCCGCCGGCGGTCGATCGACTTCGGGCCGTGGTTCCTCTACGCGTTCCTCGTCTTCCTCGGCGCGACCCTCCTGTACCCGCTCCATGTCCCCGGCGGCGCCTTCATCCATTCGGCGGTCGGACTGGAGGCCCACGCCTACATCCTGTCCCTCGAGGGTGTCGCGGCCCTGGTGATGTGGATCGCGAAACGCCGCCCCGCCTGGGACCCCAGGACCGCCATCCCCGTGTTCGTCACGGCGGTCGTGGCGTTCGTCGTCCTGACCGCCCCGCTCTATGCCTTCGCCCTGAAGGGAGCCTGGGACGAGAGCCGGGCGCCGCGGGTCGCGCTCGCGGGCCAGATGAACAGCCTCGGCGTCGCGCCGGACGACCGGCTGCTGACGATCGACAGTGCCGGGCTGAAGTACTACACGGGCCGGCCCGGCATCGTGACGCCGGACGACCCGATCGAGACGATCGAGCAGGTCGCGCGGGCCTACGACACCCGCTGGCTCGTCCTGGAACGAGACGACATCGTCCGGGCGCTGGCGCCGATCCTCGCCGGCGGGGAGCGCCCGTCGTGGATCGGGTCGCCGGTCTTCGTC
>DATBPR010000183.1:0-1656 GCA_036561285.1 Candidatus Limnocylindrales bacterium
CGGCAAAGCTGATGATGAGGGATGAGCCGCCGGCGCTGATGAACGGCAGCGTGATCCCGGTGATCGGCAGCAGCGCCACGACCACGCCGATGTTGACGAACGCCTGGAGACAGATCCAGGCGGTGATCCCGGCCGCCAGCAATGCCCCGAACGTGTCCGGCGCGGACAGCGCGATGCGGATCCCCGAATAGGCCAGCAGCACGAAGAGCGCGATCACGACGATCCCGCCGAGCAGCCCGAATTCCTGGCCGACCTCGGCGAAGATGAAGTCGTTGAACGCGTTCGGCACCGACACCCGGCTCGCGCCGAGACCCGTCCCGAGCAGTCCGCCGACACCGAGGGCGAGGAGCCCCTGGACGGTGTGGAAGCCGGCGCCGAGGCGGTCGAGCCAGGGATCCTGCCAGACCAGGATCCGCTGCATCTGGTAGCCGCGGAGGCCGATCGCGATGACGGCCATCGCTCCTCCGGCGGCCATCACCGCGAGATGCATGAGGTTGGCCCCGGCGACGAAGAACATCGTGAACGCGGTCAGGGTGATGACCCCTGTCGTGCCCAGGTCCGGCTCCTTGAACACGAGGACCAGGATCGGCGTGACGATGATCAGGAACGGCACCGTCCCGCCCCAGAAACCGCGGATACCGCTTCCCCGCTTGGCGAACCAGTGGGCCAGGTAGATGACCAAGGCGAGCTTGGCGATCTCGGCCGGATGGACCGCCGGCAACGGCCCGAGCTTGAGCCAGCGCGCGGATCCCCCGACGACGATGTTGAGGCCGGGCACGAAGACGAGCACGAGCAGGACGATGGCGAACAGGTAGAACGGCACCGACACGAGACGCAGGTAGCGATAGTCGACCCGCATCATCACCAGCATCGCGGCGATGCCGAGGATCGCCCACTGGATCTGCGGCCCAACGGTCGCGAACGTGTCCGCGTCTTGAGACAGGTAGCCCTTGAGCGCGGACGACGAGTAGACCATCAGGATCCCGACGGCGGTCAGGGCCACCACGACCACGAGGATCACGTAGTCGGCCTGGTGACGCTCGCGGCGAACGGCCCCGGCGCGGCTCTTGACCGGCGTCCTGTTGGCCGTCGCGCGGTCGTCGCCCTTGGCGATCGGATCGCGGCGCGGCCGTTCGAGGCGTGGGATCGGTGGCGCGAGGTTCATCGGTTCCCCTCCCCGGTCCGCGCGGCGGCGAGCGCCGCGACTGCGGTCTTGAACGCCCGTCCGCGGGCGGCATAGTCGACGAACATGTCGAAGCTGGCGGCGGCCGGACTGAGCAGGACCGTGGCCGGGCCCGGGCCGTCTCCTCCGGCGACCAGCAGCTCCCGGGCGATCGCGTCCGCCATGGCGACGGCCTCCTCGAGGGTCCCGGCGCGGTCTGTCCTGGCGAGCCCGGCCGCCCGGAACGAGTGCTCGAGCGCCGGGCCGCTCTCGCCGATGAGGACGGCGGCGGCGGCTCGCTCGGCGACGACCGGGGCGAGCGCGGTCAGGTCGATCCCCTTGTCGCGACCGCCCGCGATCAGGACGATCGGGGCGTCGAACGCGCGGAGGGCCGCGATCACGGCGTCGGGCTGGGTCCCCTGCGAATCGTTGATGAAACGGACGCCGTCGACCGTCGCGACGGGCTCGAGCCGGTGCTCGACGCCGGTGAACGC
>DATBPR010000184.1:0-9141 GCA_036561285.1 Candidatus Limnocylindrales bacterium
GACGAGGCCATCGAGGCGGTCGAAGCCGCCGATGAAGCCTCCGTCGAGCCCGCCGGGCCGCCAATCGGTGGGCTCACGACCGACGAGACCGTCGACGACGAACCCGCGGCGCTCGAGGAGGCGACGCCCGCCGACGACGTGCCCGCAGAGGAGCCCGTCACCGAGGCCGGGGAGGGCCCGCGGACCGTGGGCCGGTTCATCGCCGACGCCCTCCGCGCCGCCGGGGTCCGGTACGCCTTCACCGTGCCGGGCGAGAGCTTCCTCGGCCTGCTCGAAGGGCTGCGTGACGCAGGGATCCGGGTGATCGCGACCCGTCACGAGGGCGGAGCCGCGTTCATGGCCGAGGCCCACGGACAGCTGACCGGCCGGCCCGCGGTCGCCCTCGGGACGCGCGCTGTCGGCGCGGCGAATCTCGCGATCGGGATCCATACGGCGCGCCAGGATTCGGCGCCGATGTTCGTGCTCGTCGGCCAGGTCGAGCGCGGGCTGCGCGGCCGCGAGGCGTTCCAGGAGATCGACCAGGCCGCGACCATCGGCGGGCTCGCGGCCCACGCCGCCGAGCTGACGAGCCTCGCGAGGCTGCCCCAGGCCGTCGGCGACGCCGTCCGGGCGGCGATCGGCGGACGGCCCGGGCCGGCGTACCTCTCCGTTCCGGAGGACCTGATCGACGAGGAGCTGCCCGCCGGGACGACGCCGGACACCTCGCGGCCGGCTCCGCCGCGCCCGGAGCCCGAGGACGTCCGGGCAGCGCTCCAGTTCCTCGCCTGCGCGACCCGTCCGCTGATCCTCGCGGGTGGCGGCGTGCTCCGCGCCCGGACCTCGTCGGATCTGCTCCGGCTCGCCGAGCTGCTTCGCGTTCCGGTCGTGGCCGGCTGGCGCCGCGGGGACGTGATCTCGAACGACCACCCGCTCTATCTCGGCATGGCCGGCTACGGCAGCCCGGATGCCGTCCGCGAGCGGATCGCGGCCGCCGACGCGTTGCTCGTCCTCGGCTGCCGGCTGTCGGAGATCACCTCATTCGGCTACACGGTCCCCGCACAGGGCCAGGCGTGGATGCACGTCGATCTGGAGCCCCTCGACCGGGCGGGTCTGCCGTCCGCGGAACGCACGATCCGCGCCGATGCCCGTGCCTTCCTGCGAGCGGCCGTCGCCCGCCTCCAGGAGGGCGTGCTGGACGCGGCCGGCGCCGATGCCCGTCAGCTGGCCAACGACGCCGATCGAGTCGCGTGGGAGACCGCAACCGCGACCGACGACGCGGACTGGTCCGGTCCTGGCGCCCATCCTGCCCATGTCGTCGCGACGGCTCGCCGGATCCTCCCGGACGACGCGATCGTGACCACCGACGCCGGCAACTTCGGTCTCTGGGTCGCCCGGCACTTCCGATTCCGGCGGCCCGGAACCTTCCTGGGACCGACCTCGGGGGCGATGGGCTACGCCCTCCCGGCCGCGATCGCCGCCGGTCTCGTCCATCGCGATCGGACGGTCGTCGCGTTCGCCGGCGACGGCGGCTTCGCGATGACGATGGCCGAGCTCGAGACCGCGATCCGCGAGAAGGTCAAGGTGATCGCGGTCGTCTTCGACAACGAGCGATACGGCACGATCCGGATGCACCAGGACCGGCGGGCGGGCGAGGACGGAGCGATCGCCACGGATCTCGGTCCGATCGACTTCGCCGGGATCGCCCGGGCCTGCGGCGGCCGCGGGATCCGGGTCGAGACCGACGCCGCGTTCGAGCAGGCTCTCCGGCAGGCGATGGCCAACGACCGGACGACCGTCATCCAGGTGACGCTCGACCGGGGCTGGATCCACCCGGACCAGCCGTTCGCCGGCGCGCCCGCGACCCCGCCCGCGTGACGCCGACCTACCACCTGACGCCGGCCGAGTGGTGGGCCGCCGCCGATCCCGCGGCCCCGCTCGGGTCGCCGTCCCTCGACGACGAGGGCTTCATCCATTGCACGAACGGGGCCGACGAGCTGGTCGCGACGGCGAACCGCCACTATCGCGACGACCGGCGGCCGTTCGTCCGCCTCGCAATCGACCTGGACCGGGTCGGCGCTCCGTGGCGGGTCGAGGACGCGAACCGGATCTACCCGCACGTCTTCGGACCGATCGACCGCGCTTCGATCCTCGAGGTCCGGCCGATCCCACGCGCCGCCGACGGGACGTTCCTGCCGATCCCGGACTGACAAGGCGGCCCCGCGGCGGTTCCGCCGTCACGTCCGGCCGCGCTATCGTCTCGGCATGAGCCCTTCGAAAGCGGCGAAGGCCGCGACCGACGGCGATGCCGACGAGTCCCTGAAGCGCCTCGGTGGCGGCCGCTGGCAGACCCGCGACGAGCGGTTCACGATCGAGCCGCAGTCGGGGACCTGGGCCGTCGTCGACGCCGAGGCGACGGACGACCTCGGCCTGCCGCTGGTCCGCGGCCCGTTCCGGAGCCTGACCGAGGCGAAGGCCGCAATCGCCGCCGCCCGGACGAGCGAAGCGCCGGCGTCGCCGCTGGCCGAGCGGCTCGAGCTCGGCCGCACGACGCCGAAGGTCGCGACGAAGCCCGAGCCGAAGGCGAAGGCGGCCACCCGGGCCCCGTCGGAGGCGCCGGCTGACGGACACCACGGGAAGGCGTCGGGCTCCTCGGACCCGGGTGGGGCGCGCGACAAGGGGACCAGGGCGCCCGCGGCCACGGACGAGCCGCCCGCCGAGCCCTCGTGGTTCCGCGACCTCGACCCCGCCGACCGCGGTCGGGCGCGCCGCCTGATCGATCGCCTGATGGCGGACGGCACCGCCGACGCCGAATCGATCGTCCGCCGCGATCTCGCGGGCGGCGTCCCCGCGCTGGCGGCCCATGCGATCGCGATCCGCCTCGCCGAGCTTCCGGACGACACCCCGCCGACTCGTGTCGCCGAGCTGCTCGCCGAGGGGCGCGACGAGGCGCTGGGTGTCCGCTGGCGGATCGTCGACGGCGACGGCCGGGCGATCGTCATCGACCGGACCGCGAAGGCCAGGCGGCGGGGCTGATCAGGCCGGACGAAGGACCGGCAGGTCGTCGCGGCGGCGGAGGTGGAACGCGATCCCGTACACGTCGTCGCTGTCCATGTCTCGCCGGGGGACCGCGGTGAGGCGCCACTCGTCGCCGTCGCGGCGGATCCAGCGGGCGAGGGGACGGCCCTCGCGATAGACCGCATCCAGGAGGGCGAACGCCTCGCCCGGCAGGTCGATCATGCTCTCGCGGGCGGGCATCCCGACCGCGCGGTCGCCGAACATCGAGCGGAAGGCGGGGTTCCCGTACTCGACGAGGTGGCCGGGGCCGTGGGTCACGCCGGCGGGCCGGGTGTCGGGGCCGCCCCAACGCTCGGTCGGATGGATCGTCGCCACGGGTCCATGGTCTCCAGCCCGTCAAGCATGGACGGCTCGGACGCGGCCGCTTCGCGCCACTAGACTCGGCCGATGCGGATCGGGTTGGTGCTGCCCCAGGCGGCCGAGGATGGCGGCGGCGGGACGTGGTCCGGGATCCTCGGGCTCGCCCGCCAGGCCGAGGATGGCGGCGCGGACAGCCTCTGGCTGAGCGACCACTTCTTCTACCGGGCGGCGGACGCCCCGATCGGCTCGGAGACGGGCTACCACGAGGCGTGGACGCTGCTGAGCGCGCTCGCGGCGACGACGCGCCGGGTCGAGCTCGGCACGCTCGTGCTCGCGACGTCGTTCCGGCCCGCGGGGCTCCTCGCGAAGATGGCTGCGACCGTCGACGACGTCTCCGGCGGGCGGGTGATCCTCGGTCTCGGCTGCGGCTGGCACGAGCCGGAGTACGAGGCGTTCGGGTATCCGTTCGACCATCGTGTCGGTCGGTTCGAGGAGGCCCTCCGGATCATCGTGCCGCTCGTCCATGGCGAACGCGTCACGTTCGATGGCGCGTACGGCCAGGTGCACGACGCCCAGATCCGCCCGACGCCGATCCGTCCGGACCTGCCGATTCTCGTCGCAGCGTTCGGGGAGCGGATGCTTCGTCTCACTGCCCGTCATGCCGACGCATGGCAGACGGCCTGGTTCGGCCTGCCGGACGACAGGTACCCGCAGCGGCACGATGCGCTCGTCGCCGCTTGTACGGCCGAGGGCCGCGATCCGGCGACGCTCGACGTCACCGTCGGGATTGACGTTTCGAACTCGGGCGAGGTCGCGACCGTGGCCATCGAGGCTGGCGCAGTCGCGGAAGCCCTGTCGGCCTGGCAAGAAGCGGGGGCAAACCACGTGCAACTCGCGGTCAACCCCGGAACGACGGACTCCTTTGCAATCGTCCTCGAGGGGCTCCAGGCATTCCGCGGCTGATCGGCGGTCAGCCCTTCGAAGGGGCGCTCGGCGTGCGCCGCTTGGACTTGGAGCCCTTCGGGCGGGCGACCCGTTCGGTCTCCACCGCGTCCGCTTCGCGTTTCTGGGTGTCCTGGATCTGCTTGAAGACCTTGCCCATCCCCGGCCGCATCAGCTCGCGCTGCTCGGCGGCCGCGTCGTGATCGCGCCGGCGCGTCCGGGCCGCCTCGCGGGGGTCGAGCTCGTCGTGCATGGCTAGACGTTGCTGCCGGTGATGATCAGGACGGCAGGCCCGTCCGG
Organism: Candidatus Limnocylindrales bacterium; assembly: GCA_036561285.1. GTDB lineage: Bacteria > Chloroflexota > Limnocylindria > Limnocylindrales > CSP1-4 > CF-46. The sequence goes on from DATBPR010000184.1 coordinate 4,597, forward strand.
GCGCGGTCCCGCGAGCGCGCCCGCCCACGAGGCCGCCGCCGCACCCTCCGCCGTGACCCCGAGCTCGGTGGTCAGCTCGGCCTGGGCCGCGCGGAGCGCGTCCTCGTCGACGAGCCGCATCTCATCGACCCGGCCGGCCATCGCAGCGACGGCCGCCGGGATCGAGACGCGGGCGGCGATCCCGTCGGCGTACGTCGAGACGGTCTCCGTGTCGATTGCTCGCCCGGCTCGCCAGGAGAGGGTCATCGCCGGAGCGCCCTCGGCCTGGATCCCGACGACGCGGCAGTCCGGATGGGCTTGCCGCAGCCACGCGCCGACGCCGTTGATCAGGGCGCCGTTGCCGACGGGGACGAACGCGACGGCCGGTGCGGGCAGGTCGCCCGCCTCTGCGCCCTCGGTCAGCTCGAGGGCCATCGTCCCGGCACCGGCCGCGATCCGTGCGTCCTCGCCGTCGACGAGCAGGTAGGCCCCCGTCTCGGCAGCGTGGGCGTCGGCCGCAGCCCGTGCGGCATCGAAGTCGTCGCCGACCTGGATCACGCGGGCGCCGAGGGCCTTCATCCGGGCGACCTTGCCGGCGTTGGCCACGCGCGAGGCGAAGACGACGGACGGGATGTTCAGCCTGCGGGCTGCGAAGGCGACCCCCTGACCGAAGTTCCCTGCGGACGCGCAGACGACCGGCCGACCCGGCCCGATCCGCCCCTCGGCGGCAAGGGCCCGGACGACGACGGAGGTGCCCCGGCCCTTGAACGAGCGGATCGGGTTCACCGTCTCGACCTTGACGATGACCGGGACGCCGAGCCGTGCCGACAGTCCTTCGTGCACGAACTGCGGAGCGCCGAGGAACGCGGGATCGACCGCATCGCGGGCGGCCCGGATGGCGGCGGGCTCGAGCTCGGGGATCGTGATCATCGAAGGGCATTGGGCATGGACGAGATCGTGCCACGCTGGAGCGAGGTGCGGGCAGTGACACCGCTGCAGGGGCCCTTGACATGAGCCGCGACGACCGCCTACTATTCAACCATACGGTTGCACAACCAACAGGATGAATGCCGATGGCGATCCCCAGCGACCAGCTCAGCAGCACCTTCGCCGCCCTCGCCGACCCGACTCGACGGGCCATCCTCGCGCGGCTGGCGTTCGGCGACGCGACCGTGAATGAGCTGGCGGAGCCGTTCCCGGTCAGCGTCCAGGCCGTCTCCAAGCACCTGAAGGTGCTCGAGCGGGCCGGGCTCGTGACGCGGGGGAGGGCGGCCCAGCAGCGTCCGGCCCGCCTCCGGGCACAGCCCCTCGGCGAGGCCGACGCCTGGCTCGAGCACTACCGCGCCTTCTGGTCCGCCCGGTTCGACCGCCTGGCCGACCAGCTGCGCGAGATCCAGAAAGGGACCGATCGATGACCAGCGCGACCATCCCCGAAGGCGTCGTCTCGGCGTCGAGCGACGCGAAGGGGATCACGATCGTCCGCGTGTTCGATGCGCCACGCGAGGTCGTCTTCACGATGTGGACCCAGGCCGAGCACTTCGTGACCTGGTTCGGCGAGCACGGCTCCGAGATCCCGCTCGAGCAATGTTCGATGGACGCCCGGCCGGGTGGCGCCTGGAGCGCCACGATGTATCACGGGCCCGAGCGGATCGAGATCCCGTTCCAGGGCTGGTTCCGCGCCGTCGATCCGCCGGGTCACCTCGAGATGACCCTCAGCGACCCCGGCAACCCGGACGGCCCGAACGCCGAGCTCTTCACCGTCGACCTGCGGGAGATCGCCGGCGGCCGGACCGAGATGACGTTCACCCAGACCGGCGGCAACCTGCCGGCCGACGAGTACTCCCGGGCGATGCGTGGGATGCTGATCTTCCTCGAGCGCCAGGCTGCCCACCTCGCTGCCGTCCAGCAGGCCGCCTGAGCCTGTCGAACCCGAAAGGAGCACCGATCGCATGAACCAGAACGCCACCATCTCGACCGTCACGTCCCGCGACGGGACCACGATCGCCTATGAGCGGACCGGCAGCGGCCCGGCCGTCGTCCTCGTCTGCGGCGGCTCGACCGATCGCGGGTCGAACACCGGCCTCGCGGCCGTCCTGTCGACCACCAACACCGTCTACAACTTCGATCGGCGTGGCCGCGGCGACAGCGGCGACACGCTGCCGTACGCGGTCGAGCGGGAAGTCGAGGACATCGCCGCGGTCATCGAGGTCAGCGGCGGCCCAGCCGGCCTCTATGGCACTTCGTCGGGCGGCGCACTGGCCCTCCACGCGGCGGCAGCGCTCGGCTCGACCGTCCGCAAGCTCGCGATCTGGGAGGCGCCGTACTTCGTCGATCCGAACCTCCGCCCGCCGCTCGACACCGTCGAGCAGTACCGCAAGCGGCTCGACGCCGGCCATCCTGAGGAGGCGGCCGAGTACTTCATGGCGGAGGTCGTCCGGCTCCCGAAGGAGTTCGTCGAGTTCGCGAAGACCCAGCCGTTCTTCGCGGGCCAGGTGAAGATCGCCCACACCCTCGTCTACGACGGCCTGTGCATGGGCGACTACCTGATCCCGACGGACCTCGCGGCCCGTGTGACCTCTCCGTCGCTCGTGATCGCCGGCGGGGCCGACTTCCCGTCGATGGTCGATGCGGCACGCGCCCTGGCCGAGGCGATCCCGAACGGCGAGTTCCAGCATCTCGAGGGCCAGGGCCACAACGTGGACCCCGCCGTCATCGGAGCGGTTCTCGCCGCGTTCTTCATCGCCTGACCCGGACGTTCCCGCGCCGGCGCTCGCCCGAGCGCCGGCGCATCCGCGTGCGCGCGGGCCGTGATCAGGCAGTCTGGACCGGGACCGGCAGCTCCACGGTCAGGCCCGAGCCGATCTTGCCGGACATCGCGCCGATCTGGTGGATTCCCTGGTCGTTGCCGAAGACCATGTCGCTGGCGAGCGAGACCTGGGGGAAGGTGGTCTGGCTGCTCGCGTAGCCGTCGGTCGCGTAGACCTGGGTGCAGATGTCCGCGGGCAGCGCGATCTGCGACGTCGCGATCCGGTTGGCCGGATCGGTCGCCCGGTCGAGGCTCGGGTAGATCTCGAAGTGGACATGCGGCCAGCGTCCCTGGTAGCACGCCGGGAAGATGCTCGTGAAGGTCACGATCCCGTCGGCGCCCGCGGCCTGGACGCCGCGCAGGTAGTTCTCGTTGGTGACGCCCTCCGAGTACAGAGAATAGCTCCCGTCGCGGTCGCAGTGCCACGCGTAGACCGCGGCATCGGCCAGTGGGGCGCAACCCTTCGCCGCGTCGAGCAGGGCGAACCGGATCGTCAGGGGCACGCCTTCGGCCTTCGTCGTCGAGGTGCCGAACGACGTCGTGATGTCGCCCCGGACCACGCCGCTCTGGGTCAGGACGTCGGGCCCGTTCGAGCCGTCGCCCGGGAACGGGCCGGCGGTCTCCTCGGGGATGACCGTGCAGTCGGCGGCGGCGGCCGCCGGGGCGCCCGAAGCAGCCGTGCCGCCCGATGCGGACGATGCCGCCGGTGAGGTCGTGGCCGCGGCTCCCGGGCCGCACGCCGCGAGCAGCCCGGCGCTCACGCCGCCGAGCCCGATCACCTTCAGCATCGAGCGGCGGGTCAGGAGCGTCTCCACGTCGAACGCGAGTCCCTGGTCGAACAGCGGCTCGTCCGGATCGTGGAACGGCCGGCCCTCGAAGGTCGGATGTGCCCGGCGGACCCTGCGGGTCGCGTCATCAGGGCGGATGTCGATCATCGGTCGTCTCCATTAGACGGTGGTTCGACCGATCCTTCCGCACCGGACCTTTCGGGACGGTGACCGGCTCCGGGCTCGGGCTCGAGCCCGCGGTCGGGGTCCGGCCCCAGGCCCGACAGGATCCACGCATCCACCGGTTGGCGGCGGCCCTTGACCGACGACTCGCCCAGGGCGACGCCCTGTCGGCCCGGTCCGAGCGCCTCCCAGGTCGCGCGCGACACCGTGACCTCGCCGGCGTCCCCGAGGGACATCAGCCGCGACGCCGTGTTCGTCGTGTCGCCGATCACGGCGAAGCTCCGGCGGCCGACGGCTCCGACGTTGCCGACCACCGCGGGCCCGGTGTTCACGCCCGCCCGGAACGTCGGCCAGCCGGGATGCGTCGCCGCCAGCGGTGCCGCGGCTGCCACGATCGCCAGGCCGGTCCGCGCCGCGCGATCGGCGTGGTCGGGTTGCTCGGTCGCCGTGTTGAAGGTCGCCATGATGCCGTCGCCCGCGAACTGCTCGATCACGCCGCCGCGGGCGTCGATGACCGGAACGACGACCGCCCAGTAGGTGTTGAGCATCTCGATCACGACCGTGGGCGCGCGCGTCTCGCTGAACGTCGTGAAGCTGGCGAGATCGGCGAAGAGGACGCTGACACGGCGCTCGACGCCACCCAGACGGGCGATGCCCGGCTCGTCGACGAGGCGTTCGGCGACCTGCGCCGGGAGGTACGGCCGGAAGAGCCGGTCGAGGCGGCGGACCTCGCCCGCCGCCTGCGCGACGAGCGCGACCTCGTCGCTGCTGGCGCCGTCGCGGCGGAGGTCCTCGAGGATCGGCGCCGTC
>DATBPR010000185.1:0-2002 GCA_036561285.1 Candidatus Limnocylindrales bacterium
CGGAAAGGTCTTCGGGTCATGAGCCTTACCCGTCCGCTCCTGTCGGTCGATCTCGGTCGCGGCACGCGGCGCTTCCAGCGGTTCGTCGTCGGCGGCGGCGCGAAGCCGTCGGGGGAGCCGCCGAAGCCGCGTGGCGTCCTCGACCCGGAGCAGCTCCGGGCCGCGCTGCCGCAGGCGTTCCGCAAGCTCGACCCACGCCTGCTCATCAAGAACCCGGTGATGTTCGTGGTCGAGATCACCGCGGTCCTCGTCACGATCGTGGCGATCGGCAACGCGACCGGGATCCAGCCGACCACCGAGTCGGGCGGCCTGGGCTTCCAGGTCCAGATCGCCGCGTGGCTGTGGTTCACCGTCCTGTTCGCGACCTACGCCGAGGCCGTCGCCGAGGCCCGCGGGCGGGCCCAGGCCGCGACGCTCCGCAAGACGCGTTCGGAGACGATGGCGCATCGTCGGCTCGCCGACGGGACGCTCGAGTCCGTCGGGTCCTCGGAGCTGCGCAGGGGCGACGTCATCGTCGTCGAGGCGGGCGAGACGATCGCCGGCGACGGCGACGTGATCGAGGGGATCGGCTTCGTCAACGAAGCGGCGATCACCGGCGAGTCGGCGCCCGTGCTCAAGGAGCCCGGCACGGACATCCGGAGCTCGGTCACCGGTGGCACGACGCTGACCAGCGACCGGCTCGTGATCACGGTCACCACCAACCCGGGCGAGACGTTCCTGGACCGGATGATCGCCCTCGTCGAGGGCGCCAAACGGCAGCGGACCCCGAACGAGATCGCCCTCGCGATCCTGCTGGCCGGCCTGACGATCGTCTTCCTGATGGCGACGGTCACGCTTCGGCCCTTCGGGCAGTACTCGGGCTCGGTGGTCGGGACGGTGTCGCTGGTCGCCCTCCTCGTCTGCCTGATCCCGACCACGATCGGCGGCCTCCTGTCGGCGATCGGGATCGCGGGCATGGACCGGGTCGCGCGGTTCAACGTCCTCGCGATGAGCGGCCGCGCGGTGGAGGCCTCCGGCGACGTCGACGTGATCCTCCTCGACAAGACCGGGACGATCACCTATGGCAACCGGCTGGCGGCCTCGATCACGCCCGCCGACGGGGTCCCCGAGACGGAGGCCGTCACCGCGGCGCTGGTCGCGTCGCTCCGCGACGAGACGCCGGAGGGTCGTTCGATCGTCGAGCTCGCCCGCAAGCGCCTCGGCGAGCTGGGCGCCCCCGCCGGCCCGGCGGATGCGACCGGCCTCGCCGCCCTCGACGCCACGATCGAGGAGGAGATCCCGTTCCGTGCCGAGACCCGGACGAGCGGCGTCCGCACCACCACCGCGACGACGTTGAAGGGTGCGGTCGACGCGATTCGGACGAAGGCCGGCGGCCTGCCCGCCGAGATCGCCGCCGGCTCGGACCGGCTCGCGGACCTCGGCGCCACGCCGCTCGTCCTCGAGCGCGAAGGGATCGTCCTCGGCCTGATCGAGCTCAAGGACACGATCAAGGAAGGCCTGCCGGAGCGCTTCGCGGAGTTCCGCCGGATGGGGATCAGGACCGTGATGATCACCGGGGACAATCCACGGACGGCGGCCACGATCGCCCGCGAGGCCGGCGTCGATGATTTCATCGCCCAGGCCACGCCGGAGGACAAGATCGCCTTCATCCGCAAGGAGCAGGCGGACGGCCACCTCGTCGCGATGACCGGCGACGGTACGAACGACGCCCCTGCCGTCGCCCAGGCTGACGTCGGCCTCGCGATGAACAGCGGGACGTCCGCGGCCAAGGAGGCGGCCAACATGGTCGACCTCGACTCGGACCCGACCAAGCTGCTCGAGGTCATCGCGATCGGCAAACAGCTGCTGATCACGCGCGGCTCGATCACGACGTTCTCGATCGCCAACGATGTCGCCAAGTACTTCGCGATCGTCCCGGCGATGTTCGTCTCCGTTTACCCGGAGCTGAACGCCTTGAACATCATGGGTCTGTCGACGCCGCAGAGCGCCATCCTGTCGGCCG
>DATBPR010000186.1:0-9334 GCA_036561285.1 Candidatus Limnocylindrales bacterium
GCGACCCCGACGAGGGCGAGCCGGCGCTTCCGCTCGATGTCGTGCTGGGGCTGGCGGTGGCTGACCTGCCGGAGGTAGTAGCGGGCATCCGTCCGCAGCGCGGCGAATGTCGTCACGTCCGGCAGGTTGCCCTCCCCCCGCTCGGCGAGCTGGCTGCGGATCCCATCGCGACCCGCGACCGCGGCGATGAAGTCGCGCTGGAGGAGGGCGGCCACGATCGCGACCGCGAGGAGGATCGCGCTCATGTTCCGCGACTGTCCCGGATCCGCTCGGCCCAGGCCGGGAAGTCCGCCAGCTCGTCCTTCGACTCGCGCGCCAGCAGGTCGATCAGGCACCGCTGGACGCTCTTGCCCTCGAACAGGGCGTTGTGGACCTCCTGGGCGATCGGCAGCTCGACGTCGTGCCGGCGGGCGAGCCCGAGCGCCGCGTCGACCGTGTAGGCGCCCTCCGCCGTCCCCGGCAGCTCGCGCTCGAGATCGACCCACTTGCGGCCCTTCGCCAGCTCCATGCCGAGCCGATGGTTCCGCGACAGGGTCGAGCCGCAGGTCGCGATGACGTCGCCGATCCCCGCGAGCCCGGCGAAGGTCAGCGGGTTCGCGCCGGCGGCCATCCCCAGCCGCGTCATCTCGGCGAGGCCTCGGGTGATGAGACCCGCCTTGCCGTTGTCCCCGAAGCCGAGCCCGTCGGCCGCGCCCGCGGCGATCGCCACGACGTTCTTCAGGGCGCCGCAGAGCTCGACGCCCAGCAGATCCTGGTTTACGTACAGCCGGAACTCGCGGCGGCCGATTCGCCCGGCGATCCGGTCGGCGAGCATCGGGTCCTCGGCGGCGACGACCGCCGACGCGGGCAGGCCGCGAGCGATCTCCCCGGCGAGGTTCGGTCCCGACAGCGCGGCGACCCGCCGCCGGGAGACGCCCCCGGCGTCGACGATCACTTCGCTCATCCGGAGCAGCGACCCGGCCTCGAGGCCCTTGACGACCGACAGGATGTCCGCGGCCGCGGCGATCGAGGGGGCGGTCCGTTCGACGCTGGACCGGAGGTGGGCCGACGGGACGGCGTAGATGACGAGGTCGGCGTCGGCGATGGCTGCCCGATCCGCGGCCACGGAGACGTCCGCTGGAAGCTCGACGCCGGGCAGGCGGCTCGCGTTCTCCCGGGCGGCATCGATCCGCGATGCGGCCTCCGGATCCTGGGCGAGGAGGACGACGGGCTCCGCCCTGGCGATCAGGACCGCGAGGGTCGTGCCCCAGGCCCCGGCCCCGACGACCGCGACGCGAGCCGAGGTGCTCATCGACCCTTGGCGCGACCGCCCGTCGAGGTGCGCCGCGCCGTGGATGTTCCCGCGGAGGTCTTGCCGGTCATCTTCGACCCGCGCGGCGTGCGCCGGCGCGGCAGGCGTGCGGACTCGCGGTCGCGGAAGACCAGCTTGATCGGCGTCCCGTCGAACCCGAACGCGTCCCGGAGCTGGTTCTCGAGGTAGCGCCGGTAGCTGAAGTGGATCGCGGCGGCGTCGTTGGCGAAGAAGACGAACGTCGGCGGCGCGACTGCGGCCTGCGTGCCGTAGAAGAGCTTCGGGCGGCGGCCGCGGACGACGGGCGGCTGCTGGCGCTCGGACGCGCGCCGGAGGACCCGGTTCAGCTCGGCGGTCGGGACCCGCTTCCGGCGCTCTCCCCAGATGTCGATCGCGAGCTCGAGCACCCGCCCGACCCGTTGGCCCGTCTTCGCGCTGATCGAGACGACCGGGGCGAAGTCCAGGAACGGGACCTCGCTGCGGATCCACTCGACGTACTGGTCGAAGGTCCGGTCCGTCTTGTCCTCGACGATGTCCCACTTGTTGACCGCGACGACGAGGCCCCTCCCCTCCTCGACGACATAGCCGGCAACATGGGCGTCCTGGGCGGTCAGTCCCTCGACGGCATCGATCACGAGCACCGCGACGTCGGAGCGGGCGATCGCCTTGAGCGCGCGGAGCGTGGAGTAGCGCTCGGCGGCCGGGCCGGACGCGACCTTGCCGCGTCGCTTGATGCCGGCCGTGTCGATCAGGACGACCTCGCTGCGGCCCCATTCGAGGGTCGTGTCGATCGCGTCGCGGGTCGTGCCGGGCACGTCGGAGACGATCGCCCGGTCCTCCCCGAGGAGGGCGTTCAGGAGCGACGACTTGCCGACGTTCGGGCGGCCGACGAAGGTGATCGCGGCCGGCTCGTCCTCGGCCGCCTCGACGGCGATCGCGGCGTCCCAGCGAGCGGCAACCTCGTCGTCCTCGGCCCCGCCGTCGTCCTCGTCCTCCTCGGCCTCGTCGACGACGAAGGGCTCGAGCCGTCCCGCCGAGACCTCCTTCGCCCACGCCTCGGCCTCGTCCTCGCGCGTCTTCCGGGCGATCTCGGAGTCCGATTCCGGTGGCAGGGCCCAGACGATCGCGTCGAGCAGGTCGCCGGTCCCGCGGCCGTGCGACGCGGAGATCGGGTAGGTCTCCGACCAGCCGAGCGACCAGAACTCGGCGGCGTCGGCCTCGCGGGCGGTGTTGTCGACCTTGTTCGCCGCGACGAGCACGGGCGCCGTGGCCTTGCGCAGCAGCTCGGCGGCCTCCTGGTCGGCCGGGGTCATGCCGCTGACCGCGTCGACGACGAAGAGGATGACGTCGGCCTCGCCGATCGCCAGCCTGGCCTGCTCCTGGACCTTCAGCTCGATCGGGTCGGCCGTGTCCACCTCGAGGCCACCCGTGTCGACGATGACGAAGCGGCGGCCGTTCCACTCGGCGTCGCCGTACATCCGGTCGCGGGTCGTCCGGGCCCGGTCCTCGACGATCGCCTGGCGCTTGCCGACGAAGCGGTTGAAGATCGTCGATTTGCCGACGTTCGGACGACCGACGATCGCGACGACGGGCAGGGCGGCCTGGGCGCGGGCGCGGCTGGGCATGGCGGAACCCTACGCGGCGCCGGTGGTCGGAGTCGACCCCTGGTGGATGAACGTGGGCAGGCTCGTGGTCCGCCCGGCCGGGGTGGCGGCACCGGCGAGCGCCTCGTCGGCCAGCTCGTCCGCGTGCGCGGCGGTGTCCGCGGTGCCCGCGATCTCGAGCACCCGGCGGGCGACGTCGCGGAGATCCTCGATCGGTGTCGACGTGCCGCCGGTGATCCCGACGACCTCGCGTCCATCGAACACGGACGGATCGGTCAGGTCCTTCCAGCCCTCGATCTGGATCGCGGGCTTGCCGGCGATCCCGACGAGCCTGGTGAGCTCCTTCGTGTTCGCACTCGACCGACCGCCGACGACGACCATCAGGTCGACTTCCTGCGCGGCCTCGACCGTGTCCTCCTGGCGGCGGATCGTCACCGGGCAGACCGTGTTCACGATCTTCAGCTCGTGGCTCCGGCCGACCATGAAGGCGGCGAGCTTCTCGAACTTCCACGGCGGCTGCGTCGACTGGCTGATCAGGGCCATCCGCTTCTTCCGCGGGACCATGGCCTCCCATTCGTCCTCTTCGTCGACGACGATCGCGTCCGGCGCGAAGCCCAGCATCCCGACGACCTCGGCGTGGTTGGGCGTCCCGAGCAGGACGATCGTGTAGCCCTCCTCGACGAGCCGGGTCAGCTCCTTGTGCTCCTGGATCACCCAGGTGCAGGTGCCGTCGATGACCTCGAGTCCCCGGGCGTTGGCCCGCTCCATCACGTCGGGCCGGACGCCGTGGGCCCGGATCACGACCGCCGCTCCGTGGTCGACGTCGTCGAGGGCCTCGACCGTCTCGATCCCCAGCCGCTCGAGATCGGCGATCACGCCCTCGTTGTGGACGACCTGGCCGAGGGTATGGGTCGACTTGCCCGCAGCGCGGGCCTCCTTGGCCTTGTCGATCGCCTCGCGGACCCCGTAGCAGAAGCCGGTTCGCCTGGCGATCCGGATCTCCCGGACGGTCCCCATGATGCTTGCATTATCGCACGGGCCCTTCGCCGGCCCCGATGACCGGTCAGGCGTCCCTGTACGGGCCGCGGTGACGTTCGTCGACGAGCGCGGCGATCCGCCGCATGATCACGTTCGTCGCGGCGGCCTTCCGCGACTTGCGGTCTGTGCCGGGCGGCAGGACGTCCACGAGCCGGAACGGCTCCCCGATCCGCATCGTGGCGTGGCCGCCGGGCCGCGGCAGGAGCGAGCCCTTCTTCCAGACGTGATCGCTGTTCGACACGCCGATCGGCACGATCGTCGCGTTCGTCCGCAGGGCGAGCATCGCGAGACCGTCCTTCGGCACCTGGAGCTCGCCGGTCGGGCTGCGCGTGCCCTCCGGAAAGACCATCAGAACGTGCCCGGCGGCCAGCACCCGCTGGGCGAGCCGGAACGCCTCGACGTCGGCGGCGCCGCGGTCGACGGGGACGACGCCGCCGTTGCGGGCCATCCAGCCGACGACCGGCCACTCGAACATCTCCTTCTTGCCGAGCCAGTGGATCCGTCGGCCGAGCCGCTTCGTGAGCCAGGCTCCGATGATCACCGGGTCGGCGTTCGAGATGTGGTTGCTCGCGAGGATGACCGGGCCGTCCCGCGGGATCGCCTCGAAGTCCCCCTCGACGCGGACCCGGGTCACGCAGCGGGCCACGGTCCGGGCGCCCAGGGCGAACGTCGTGATCAGCGGCGTCAGGTCACCGCGGAAGAGCTCCGCCTCGTCGATCTCGGGCTTCGCGGTCTTGTCGGCAGGGCGTTCTGGCGATTGCGAGGTCATCGCGGCGCCGCGGTCACTGGGCGGGCAGCCGCGGCGGACGAGATCGCGGTGACGACCGCATCGACCGTCTGCTCGAACGTGTTGCCGTCGGTCACGATGTGGACGGAGTCCTCGGCCGCGCGGAGCGGGGCCACCGCGCGGCTGCTGTCCAGCTCGTCGCGCCGGCGCAGCTGGGCGAGGATGTAGCGCGCCTCCTGGCTGTCCGGATCGAGCTCGCGGTCCTCCGTCCGTCGCCTGGCTCGCTCCTCGACCGAGGCGTCGAGGAAGAGCTTCAGGTCCGCGTCGGGAAGGACCACGGTCCCGATGTCGCGGCCGGCCATGATGATCCCGCCAGGTTGCGCCGCGAGGGCCCGCTGCCGCTCGAGCAGGGCCGAACGGAGCTCGGCGACCCGGCTCACGGCCGAGACCGCCTCGTCGACGCGCGGGGTGTGGACGTCGTCGGTCACGTCGCGGCCATCGACCGTGACGTGGGCCAGCCGCCCGTTCGCGTCGGCCAGCAGCTCGACCTCGGAGACGAGCCCGACCAGGGCGCCCGGATCCGCGCCGGCGCCGTCGACCCGGACCTTTCGTTCGAGGGCGAGCCACGTCGCCGCCCGGTACAGGAGGCCCGTGTCGCAGAACCGGTAGCCGAGTCGGAGGGCCGCGGCGGCACCGACGCTCGACTTCCCGGACGAGCCGGGCCCGTCGAGGGCGACGACGAGACCGGTCTGGGCAGTGGTCACGGGGCGAGGATAGCGCCCGATGTCAGCGCGGCCGGGCGGGGGCCGGGTTCGAATCCCGCGAGCGGCCCCCGCCCCCGGCGAGGCCGCGGACCTCGGGCGCCTTGAGCGGACGGACCCGACCGCTCCGCAGGCCGTCGATCCGCACCGGGCCGATCCGGACGCGGACGAGCCGCTCGATCGGGGCGTCGACGGCGCCGAACATCCGACGCAGCTGGCGCTTCCAGCCCTGGCGGAGCGTCGCCCGGTACCAGGTGAGATCGGGCGGGGCAGCCGGCGCCAGGAGCTCCGTCAGCTTGGCGACCTCGGTCGCGGTCATCCGGCGGAGATGGTGCAGGTCGGCCTGGCCCTCGTCGAGCTCGATCCCGCGGTCGAGCGCGGCCGCCTGGTCGCGATCCAGGGGCGTGCGGAGCGCGAGCGCGTATTCGCGCTCGACCCCGTAGCGCGGGTGGAGCACGTGCTCGGACCAGCCGCCGTCGTTGGTCAGGAGCAGTAGACCCTCGCTGTCCAGGTCCAGCCGGCCGACCGGGTACAGGCGGCCGCCGTCCGGGACGAGGGCTGTCGGGACGAGGTCGAGCACCGTCGCGTCCGCGTGCGGGTCGCGCGTCGTGGACGTGACCCCGGCCGGCTTGTGGAGCAGCAGGTAGGTCGTCCGAGCGGCGGCGCCGATCAACAGGCCGTCGACCTCGATCTTCGCGTTCGCGGGGTCGACCTGCTGGCCGAGCGTCGCCCGCTTCCCGTCGACCCGGACGCGTCCGGCCGCGATCAGGTCCTCGCTGGCACGGCGCGACGCCACGCCGGACGCGGCCATGACCTTCTGGAGTCGCTCCGGCGGCATCAGCCGGCCTCCACGGACGCCACGTCGGGGCCGGCGGGCACCGGCCCGGGCTCGCCCGAGCCGTCCGCGGCGTCGGTCGCGTCCGTCGCCTCGGTGGCCGCCCGCTCCTCTTCCTCGATCAAGCGGGCCGCCACCTCGACGTCCAGCGGCGGCAGCTCCTCGAGACTCGTCAGGCCGAAGCGCTCGAGGAACTCGAAGCCGGTGCCGTACAGGAACGGCCGTCCGGGCGCCTCGGACCGACCGAGCTCGACGACGAGGCGGCGGTGGAGCAGCGAGCGGATCGTGTAGTCCGAGTCGACGCCGCGGATCCGCTCCACCGCCGACTTGGTCACGGGCTGGCGGTAGGCCACGATCGCCAGCGTCTCGAGCGCGGCCGGCGAGAGGCGGATGGCGTCGACGCCGACGTACCGGGCGATCAGGGCGCCGGCGTCGGGCGACGTGACGAGCTCGACGCGGTCGCCTGACAGCACGAGCCGGATCCCGCGATCCGCCAGGGCGACCTCGAGGTCGCCGAGGCGCTCGTCGACGGTCGCGCGATCGACGCCGGCGAGCGTCGCGATCTCCCGACGGGTCAGCGGGCGCTCCGCGACGAACAGCAGGGCCTCGAGCTGGGCCTCGGAGAGCTGCTCGGCGACCGGAGCCGAATCGATGTCCAGGTCGGCCTCCGGCGCCGCCTCGGCCGGTGGATCCGCCCGCTCCTCGATCACGCGAAGGACTCCAGGCCCTCGTCCAGAGGTGCGTCCGGTAGCGGCTCGCCGCCGCGTTCCTCCGCCGTCGTCGCACGGGCGACGATCGGCCCCCACGGCTCGTCCTGGGTCACGACGATCTCGCGCCGCTTCATCAGCTCGAGCATCGCGAGGAACGTCACCGCGACCACGACCCGGTCCCGGACACCCGCCAGCAGGTCCTGGAGCACGACGGTGCCGGCACCCTCGATCGCCGCCCGGATGATCGCCGCCCGTTCGGCGAGCGTGATCGTGCGCGGGACGATCTCTGCCGGCGGCAGGGGCGGCTCGACGATCACGGCCAGCCTGCCGAGCGCGGCCGGCAGGATTGCGATGTCCAGGGGAGGGCCCTCCGGCGGGAGGGCGCCCGCGAGGCCGGCCGCTCCCGCGACCGCCGGCTCGCGACGGAACAGCCCGAACCGGTCGATCGCCGCCTCCTGGAGACGCCTCCCGGCATCGCGATGGGCGCGATACAGAAGCAGCCGGGCACGCAGCTCGGCCTCGGGATCCGGCTCGTCCTCGGGGAGCACGCCCGGCGTCGTCTCGGGCCGCCGCGGCAGCATCGCCCGGCTCTTGATCAGGATGAGCTGGCTCGCGACCGCGACGAACGCGCTCACGTTGCCGAGCCGGTCGCTGTCGAGCGTCGCGAGCGCGTCCAGGTAGGCGTCGGCGAGAGCGCCGAGCGGGACGGTCAGGACGTCGAGCTGGCGAGCCTCGATCAGGGCGAGGAGGAGGGCAAGCGGCCCGTCGAAGCTCTCGAGACGGACCTGGGTCGAAGCCTCGGGACGCCGGCCGGCGCCGAACACGACCGCGGGAGCGGGCGGGGCGTGCATCGGGGTCTGCAAGATCCCACCGTTGGCCGCGTTCATCAGCTGGCTTCGTCCGCGAGCCGCAGCCGCTCGCCGGCATCTGGATCGACCGGCTGCTCCTGGTGGCGGATCAGGTCGATGGTCCGATCGGAGCAGCCGGCGCCACGGGCCAGCTCCGCCGAGGCGTCGGCGTGGACACGAAGCCGCTCGATCACGGCCGGCCAGCCCGGGACGAGCCCGGCCACCCGCCAGATCCAGGTGCCGTAGCGGGTCCCCAGCGAATACGCGACCCGCGGCGCGAGACCGGTGTCGCCCTTCGCGCAATCGTGGAGGAGCCCGGCGACGAGGACGTCCCGCTCGGTCACGCCGCCGGCCCTGAGGTGGGCCACGACGTCGAGGCCGTGGCGGCGATCGGCGACGTGCATCGCGTCGAACAGGGCCAGCTCCGACGGCCGGAGCCAGGACACGAGCTGCTCTCGCTCCGCCGGATCCACCCTGGCGCGGGCATGGGCGAGGGCCTGGCGGGTCTTGTCGGCCCACCAGTCGACGGCCCGGCGACTGCTAGAAGGCATTGATCCCGAGCAGCAGGTTGACGATCGGGTATCCGATCCGCTGGAAGATCTCGCCGAACAGCGTCTGGTTGCCCGGGAAGATGGGCAGGAACGCGACCGCGAGCAGGATGATGAAGCCGTACTGCTCGAGCACCGGCCGCCACTGGTACGACGTCCGCGGGCTCATCAGGGAGAACAGCACCTTCGAGCCGTCGAGGGGGGCCACCGGCACGAAGTTGAAGATCAGCAGGGCGATGTTGATCACGACGAAGTCCGCGATCACCTGCAGCAGGTAGTAGTCGATGCCCGTTCCGCCGTGGTAATTGGCGAAGATGGGGCGGAACAGGATCCCACCGAACACGGCAAGCACCAGGTTCGAGAGCGGACCTGCCGCCGCCACCAGCCCCTCGCTCCGGCGGCCGCCGCGCAGGTTGATCGGGTTGACCGGCGTCGGTTTGGCCCAGCCGATCCCGACGCCGATCAGGCTGGACACGAGGAGCAGGAAGCCTCCCAGCGGATCGAAGTGGACGATGGGGTTGAGCGTCAGGCGCCCGAAGAGCTTGGCCGTCCCGTCGCCGAGCCGGTAGGCGGCCCAGGCATGGGAGAACTCGTGAACGGGGAACGAGACGAGGAGGATGATGCCGGCCGCGAGCAGGCTGGGCAGGATGATGTCGAGATCGAGACGCACGGAGGTCCCTCGGGCGGTGAACGACCGCCCCATGCTACCGGTCGGTCGGACCTCGCGGCCCGTTCGGCGCGTCCGCGACGAGGATCAGAGACGGCTCAGCAGGTCCGCCTTCTTCGCCTCGTACTCCTCGGCGCTGATCGCCCCTCGGTCACGGAGGTCGGCGAGGCTCGCCAGCGTGCGGGTGACGTCGTCGGCGGACATCGGGCTGGCGGCCGGCGCGGCGGCGACCGGTGCCGCGGCCGCGGCGACCGGGCCGGTCGGTGCGTCGGCAATCGACGCGGCAGCGGCCGCCGGCGCCGTCG
>DATBPR010000187.1:0-10006 GCA_036561285.1 Candidatus Limnocylindrales bacterium
TGGGCGAGCCGGTCGAAGAAGCCGTCGCCCTGGACCTCGACGTCGATGGTGACCCCGAGCTCGCGCTGGATCTCCGCGGCGAACGCCCGGTCCTCGGCTCCGCCACCGAGCAGCACCGTCATCGGGAAGCCGCGTCCGCCGGGGTAGCCGGCCGCGGCGAGGAGCGCCCGTGCGCCGTCCAGATCGTGTGCCGGAAGGAAGTCGGCGTCGCTGCGACCCGGGATGCCCGGTGGAACCATGCCCGTCGCCGGCCGGCTGGAGGCCGTCGCGGTCAGCGACTCGAGCCGACGCCAATCGACCGCCCGGGCGAACGCCTGGCGGACCCGAACATCGTTGAACGGCGGCCGCGACGTGTCGAAGCCGTAGTAGGAGAGCGAGAGGGCGTCGGACCGCCGCAGCTGCGGGCCGAGGGTCGGGTCCCAGGCGAGCCACGGCGCGTCGAAGGACGCCACGCCCGCCGCGTCGAGATCGCCGGCCTCGAACGCGGCGACCGAGCTGCGCCCGCCGATGTCGTGGACGAGCTGGACCGTCTTCACGGCGGGCAGACCGGCCCAGTAGTGGCTGTTGGCGGTCAGCGTCGTCGTCGTCGGATCGTCGGAGGTGAGGACGTAGCCGCCGCTCCCGACGAACTGCGGCCCGGGCTGGAGGCCACTGGCATTGTCGATACCGGGCGGGACGATGCCGAAGGTCGGCGAGGCGACGATCGCCGGAAAGTCGGTCGCCGGCCTGGTCAGGTGGACCGTGACGTCGTTGCCGGACGCCGACAGCCCGACTGACGCCGGGTCGGTCGACTGGCCGTGGGCATAGGCGAGGGCCCCGTCGACGTCCCCGATCAGGCTGACCAGGGGCGAGGGGTGGGCCGGGTCGATGAGCCGGCGCCAGCTCCGGACGACGTCGTCCGGGGTGAGCGGCGAGCCATCGCTGAACGTCAGGCCGGGCCGGAGGTGGAAGACGACGGTGGCGCCGCCGTCCCGGAACTCCCACGACTCGGCCAGCGCCGGCCGCGTCTGGAGCGTCCCGTCGATGGCTGTCAGGCTCTCGAAGAGTTGCGACGTGACGGCGGCACTGTCGCTGTCGCCCTGTCCCGCCGGATCGAGCGACTGCGCCCGGGTGCCAAGGATCTTGACGGTGTCGTTGGCGGCGGCGCGGACGACGGCGGGCGAGCCGGTCGGCAGTGACACGGGGACGAGCAGCAGCTGGATCGCGACGACCAGCGCGACGAGGACGGTGACGGGTCGACCGGGACGCGGAGTTCGTCGGGAGGGCGGATGGGCGTCCGGCGTCTCGCGCCGGCGGGTCGGGGTCAGGCGCGAGATCGGATCCACCAGGCCCCCGTGAGCGCAAGTCCGCGAGCCCGTGACCCGCGCGGATCGATCAGTCGCTCGACGGCGACGGGGTCCCGAAGACGCGCGGATCGCACGTAATCGTCACCGGCGAACCCGGCGAGAAGGGCGACGATGCAGACCCAGCGGCGCATGGCCGGAGTATAGGGTGGACCCCTCCGAGCGCCCTCCGGACGATGGTCCGGAGCAGGAAATGAGGCCTCGCAAGTTCACACCGCCGGGGGAACGATGCATTGCCGCGAGGCCTCTGACCGGATAACGACGGTGCGCCAGAATCGTTAGGGCGATCCCTCCGAAATCCCGCAAACGCCGTAGACGGATCCCTCGCGGCGAGGAGACCCACAGCCGAGCATGACCCTTCACCTGCGCAACACGCTCACCCGAACCGTGGAGCCGGTGGAGGCCGCGGACGGTCAGACCTTCCGGATGTACTCGTGCGGCCCGACCGTGTACCGATATGCGCACGTCGGAAACCTGCGGACGTTCCTGCTCGCCGATCTCGTCCGGCGGGTGGTTCTGTATCACGGGATCCCGGTCCTCCATGTCCAGAACGTCACGGACGTGGGGCACCTCCGCGATGAGCGCTTCGACCGGGGCGAGGACCGGATGCTGGTCGCGGCCGGCCTCGAGCACAAGACGACGGCCGAGATCGCCGACGCGTACGAGGCCGCGTTCCACGCCGACGCCGCGCTGCTCAACCTCCTGCCCGCGCACGTCTACCCGCGGGCCACCGAGCACATCCCGGAGATGCTCGAGCTCGCGGAGCGACTCGTCGACAGCGGGCACGCCTACGTCAGCGAGGCCAACAACGTCTACTACGACGTCGCGTCGTGGCCGGCCTATGGCGCGCTCTCCGGGAACACGCTCGACGCGCTTCGAGCCGGGCATCGCGGCGGCATCGAGAGCGACAAGCGCGACCCGGCCGACTTCGCGCTCTGGAAGGCGGCCGGCGAGGGCCGGATGCTGAAGTGGCCGACGCGTCGCTGGGGCGAGGGCTTCCCGGGCTGGCACCTCGAGTGCTCGGCGATGGCGATGAAGCACCTCGGGCCGCGGTTCGACCTGCACAGTGGCGGGATCGACAACGTCTTCCCGCATCACGAGGACGAGATCGCCCAGTCGGCCCCGATCGTCGGCGCACCGCCCGCCCGGATCTGGGTCCACGGCGAATTCCTCCGGGTCGGCGGCAAGAAGATGGCGAAGTCCGCGGGCAACATCGACCGGATCGCCGATGTCGCGGCGCGGGGCGTCGACCCCCTGGCGTTCCGCCTGCTCTGCCTGACCTCGCGCTATCGTCACAAGCTCGAGTACACCGAGGAGTCACTCTCGGCGGCGGATGCCGGGCTCGCGTCGCTCCGCGCCGGCGTGGCGGCGCTCGGCCCCGCACCGGTCGACGGTCCCTGGCTCGCGCCGGCGGTCCTCCGCGCGGGCGCGGC
Source organism: Candidatus Limnocylindrales bacterium (assembly GCA_036561285.1). GTDB lineage: Bacteria > Chloroflexota > Limnocylindria > Limnocylindrales > CSP1-4 > CF-46. The sequence continues at coordinate 2,777 of DATBPR010000187.1, forward strand.
GCCGGCCCGGCCCCTCGGGACCGCGGACGGGGTCGCGGGCAACGGCGACGGAAGCGGGCCGGCGGAGGCGGCGGACCGGGCTCACGCGCCGAGCACTCCCCTGTCGGACGCCGGGCGCGCGTTCCACGACCGGTTCGTCGCGGCGATCGACGACGACCTGGACCTGCCGGCGGCGGTCGCGGTCGTCCGCGAGACGCTCCGGGCCGACCTGCCCGCGGACGAGCGGCGCTGGCTTGCTCTCGATGCCGACTTCGTCCTGGGGCTCGACCTGGATCGGGCCGCCGCGGCCGGTCGCGGACCTGCCGCGTCCTCCGAAGGCCTCCCCGCCGAGGTCGTCCGGCTCGCCGGCGAGCGGGAGGCCGCACGTGCCGCTCGCGACTTCGCCCGCTCCGATGCCATCCGCGCGGACCTGATCGGGTTGGGATACGAGGTGATCGACGGTCCGGACGGCCAGGCCGTTCGCCGCCGCTGACGGGTCCCGGGCGGCGTCTAGCCCGTCGCGAGATCCCGCCGCGTGCCGAACCGATCGATGATCCGGTAGAAGTTCCGCTTGCTCAGGCGGTCGCGCTCCGCCTCCGGCAGCGACGTCCAGCCGCGGTGCTCGTGGCGGGTCGCGGGGATCGGCACGGCGACAGCTCGTCGCGGAGCGGTCCCCTCCCCCTCGTCGCGGAGGACGAGGCTCCACCAGATGTCGAGGTTCCGGTAGAAGCGGAAGTGCTCGTCGACCGGGCCGCGATCCGCCGCATCCTCCCGCCGGAACGCGATGGCATAGCCCTCGATCGCCGTGACGTCGCCCGGACCGGCGTCCTCGAACCGGCGGAGGTCGTCGCTCGAGATCCCGAATCCGCCGGCCACACCCACGGTGGGATCGGCCAGCGCGGCGACCAGCGGCGTCACGATGTCGCCCGTCGGCTCGACCGACGCGTCGAGGATGATCACGACGGGCCCGCTCGCTCGCCGGATCCCGACGTTCCAGGCGGCACCGGTGCCGAGCCGTTCGCTCGTGCGGACGACCTCGAGCCCGTCCTGATCGCCCGCCGGGAGGCCGGCATCCTGCTCGGCCGACGGCCCGTCGGCCACCACCACGATCGAGGTGGCGGCCGGCGCGTGCGCCCGGATGCCCCCCAGCGCGCGCGTCACGTCGTCCGGCCAGTCGGTCGCGACGACGATCACGGTCGCGATGCCGGCGTCGGCTTCGGCCAGGCGCGATGGCACCGCCGAGCTGGCCCCGAATCGCACCATTCCCCCGTCCTCGACCGTGGATGGATGCGCCGGCTCGAGCGCGAAATCCGTCCCCCGGTCGACGACCTTCCAGCCCGCCGACTCGATCTCGGCCCGGATCCGGTCCGCCTCCGGCCAGTCCTTCGCCGCCCGGGCCGCGGCGCGGTCGTGGGCGAGGGACAGGACATCAGCCGGGATCCGGACGCGTGTCACCGCGTCATCCGGCCCGGTACGGCGCTTCGTCGTCGATGTTGCCGACGAACTCCGGCAGGCGAGCGTGGCCGAGGACCTGGCGGATCGCGAGGATCTCGCCGGTGTGGAACCAGTAGTGGTAGGTCACCCGCTGGATCGCCGAGCCGATCGTCCGCTTCGGGCCGGAGCCCGGCAGGGCATCGGGCAGGTTCGCCGCGGTCAGCCCGTCGAGCCAGGGATCGGCGGCGGCCGTGACGGCGCTCCATGCGTCGAGCATGGCCCGCAGCGGCGGTGTCGTGGCTGGACCGCCGTTCGCGGCGATCTCGTTGAGCTCCGGCCGCGGCGTCTCGCCGAGCCCGCGCGTCAGCCAGTAGCGCTGCTCGTGCCAGGCCATGTGGGCGACGATCCAGCCGATCGAGTTCATCGGCTCGAGCCGGCGGACTGCGTCCGCCTCCGGCGTCCCGCGCAGGCCGCGACGGAACTCGGACCGGGTGAACCGGAGCTGCTCGACGAGCGGCAGCGTGATGGGGTCGGTCATCACCGCAGTGTCGCCCGGCCGCTCGCCTGATCGCAAGGCGCTCCGGCGACTAGCATCGCTTCCAACATCCCGAGGCGCCCACAGTGGAGGTTCGGTCCGTGGCCGACGATCTCAACGCCCTCGCCGAGGCGTACTTCGACTTCCAGCTCTCCGCCTGGCCCTCGTGGGGCCACATCATGGGCAACTACCAGTACGCGGACCGCTACGACGACGCCAGCCGGGCGGGCGAGGACGAGGAGGCGCGCCAACGCCGGTCGTTCGCGGATCGCGCCGAGGCGATCCCCGCCGACGGCCTGTCCGCCCAGGACCGGATCACCCGCGAGATGCTGATCTTCGACGGCCGGCGCAACGCCGAGGTGCTCGAATCCCGCCTCACGGAGTTCGCGGTCGACCCGATCTTCGGCCAGCAGGCCTCGATCCCGGTCCGGATGCCGAAGTTCCCGATCCCGAACGCGGACGTCGCCGAGGCGATGATCCCGAAGGTCCACGGCATCGGGAAGAACTTCCGGGACATGGCCGACCAGCTGCTCGCGGGTGTCGCCGACGGCCGCACGCCCGCGATCTTCGCGATCGACGACACCGCCGACCAGATCGATCACTGGCTGGCGAAACCGATCGACGAGGATCCGATCCTCCGGACCGCCGATCCGACGGGCATAGCCGACGCCGACGCCTGGCGCGCCCGGATTCGCGAGGCCGTCGAGACCGACGTCCGGCCCGCGATGGCCGCCTATCGCGACACGATCCGCGACCGGGTCCGGCCCCACGCCCGCGACGACGCGCACGTCGGGCTGACCTGGCTGGCAGATGGGGACGCCGTCTACGACACGCTGGTCGGCTACCACACGACCCTGACGAAGTCGGCCAAGGAGATCCACGACATCGGGTTGGGGCAGATCGAGAAGCTCGCCGGCGAGTACCGGGTGCTCGGCCGGGAGGTCCTCGGCACGGAGGACGTGCCGGAGATCTTCCGGCGGCTTCGCGACGATCCCGCGCTCCATCACACGAACGGGCCCGACATCGTGGCCGCCTCCAAGGCGGCCCTCGCCAAGGCGACCGGGGCGATGGTCGACTGGTTCGGGATCCTGCCGAAGGCCGGCTGCGACGTCGAGGAGACCCAGTCGGGCGCGATCGCCTTCTACTTCCCGCCGGCGAAGGACGGCTCGCGCGGCGGCGTCTTCTTCATGAACACGAGTGATCCCCAGGGCTGGGGGCGCTACCAGATCGAGGCGACCTCGTACCACGAGGGGATCCCCGGCCACCATCTCCAGCTCGCGATCTCGACCGAGCTGACCGACATCCCGGAGTTCCGGAAGCGCTCCTTCATCGCCGCCTACGGCGAGGGCTGGGGCCTGTACAGCGAGCGGCTCGCCGACGAGATGGGTATCTACTCGACGCCGCTCGACCGGATGGGGATGCTCGAGGCCGATTCGATGCGGGCCTGCCGGCTCGTCGTCGACACCGGGATGCATGCGCTCGGCTGGAGCCGGCAACGGGCGATCGAGTACATGACCGACAACTCGCCGATGGCCGTCGGCCACATCACGGCCGAGATCGACCGCTACGCGGTCACGCCCGGCCAGGCCCTCGCGTACATGATCGGCCGGCTCGAGATCCAGCGGATCCGCCGGGAGGCGGAGGCCGCCCTCGGGCCACGGTTCAACATCCAGGCCTTCCACGACACGGTCCTCGGATCGGGGCTGATGCCGCTGCCGGTCCTCGATCGAGTCGTCAAGGCGTGGGTCGACGAGCGCTCGCAAGCCGTGACGGCCGGGGCGTGAACCCGCTCGACGTCCTGCGCTACGGACAGATCGACCTCGACGGCCTGATCGACCGCTTCCGCCCGGACGACTGGGAGGCGATCGCGCTCGGCGTGTGGACGACCAAGGATCTGATCGGGCATCTCGGCGCGTTCGAGGTCCGGTTCGCGGACATCCTCGCGCTGTTCCTCGGCGAGTCGCCGGACACCGATCTCACCCGGGCCAGCCCGGCGACGTTCAACGACGACCAGGCGGCCGTGCGGAAGGACTGGTCGGTCGATGCCGTCGTGAGCGAGCTCCGGGACGCGAGCCGGCGGCTCACGGACCGTGCGGCCCGCATCGCGCCCGAGCGCTGGACGGAGGTCGGGACGATCCCCTGGTACGGACCGGAGTACGCCCTCGACGACCTGCTGGTGTACTCGATGTACGGTCACAAGCGGGAGCACTGCCCGCAGCTGGAGGGGGTGCTCGACCGGCCCGGCAGGAACTGAGTTATCGGTTCGCGATCCGCTCTCGCGCGACCCGCCGGATCGCCCGATCCACCGCGGGGTTCTCGGTCATCAGCTCGCGGAGGGCCGCCGCCGGCAGGGCCAGCAGCTCGGTCGGCTCTGTGGCGACCACCGTTGCCGTCCGGGCATAGCTGAAGTCGCGGCCCCAGTCCATCGCCGCGATCTCCCCGAGGTGGTCGCCCGGGCCGAGGGCGTTGACCTCGCGATCGCCCACCCGCACGACCAGGCGGCCACGGCGGACGAGGTAGAACGTCCGGGCGAGCGCCCAGCGCTCGGTCACCGGCTCGCCCATCTCGTGGCGCTCGCGCCGGCCGGTCGCGAGGAACCGCGCGGCCTGGTCGTCGGTCACCGACGCGAACGGCTCGATCGCCCGAAGCTCGTCGGCCGTCAGGTTTCCCGCCAGCGGATCGGTCGTCAGGACGGCCTGCAATGCGGCCCGCTCGGGGCGCACCGGCGATCCGGCCGCGGGCGCCGGCGGCTCGATGGCCGAGACCCGGTCGAGCGCATAGGCGACGTCGTTCGGCCCGCTCGTGTGGTTGAGGACGCACAGACGGATCGCGTAACGGCCCTCGATCGTCGTCGAGGTCAGGAGGATGTCGCCGGTATCCGCGAGCGCCGACACGATCGCCTCGTTCCGACGGTCTGTCTCCTCGGCGGTCTCGCCCGGGAGCCCCCGGCGACGGAACGTCAGGATGCCCAGCGATGCCGGGCTGACGAGCTCGAGCCGGTCGTCGGCCTCGATCCGGCGCTGGGCGTCGGCGACGAGGTCCAGCGAGCGATCGATCGTCGCGCGGAACGCCCCGACCCCGAACGTCTGGAGCGCCAGCCAGACCTTGATCGCCCGGCTCGCCCGGGTCAGCTGCAGGCCGCGGTCGGCGAAGTTCACGGCCCGCTGGTCGCCGGAGTGCTCCTTCAGGTACTCCGGGTGGAGGGCGAACGCCCGCTCGAGCGTCGTGCCGTCGCGAACCATCAGGCAGCCGACCTCGAACGGCATGGCCAGCCACTTGTGCGGGTCGAGGGTCACCGAGTCGGCCAGATCGAGACCCCCGAGCGAGCTCCGCCCGCGATCCGTCAGCACGGCGAACGCGCCATACGCCCCATCCACGTGGAGCCAGACCCCGCGCTCCCGGCACAGGCGGGCCAGCGCGGTCAGGTCGTCCACCGCGCCCGTGTTCGTCGTGCCCGCGTTCGCGATCACGAGGAACGGCAGGCGCCCCGCCGCCGCGTCGGCGGTGATCGCGGCGGCGAGATCATCGACCCGAATCCGGAACCGGTGGTCCGTCGCGATGACCCGGAGCTGGTCCGGGCGGAACCCGAGATGGCGCGCGGCCCGGGCGACCGACGAGTGGGTCTGATCGCTGGCGTACGCGACGATCCGTGGCGACATCGGCCCCACGATCGCCTCCCGGGCGCAGGCGATGGCCGTCAGGTTCGCCGCCGATCCGCCGGACACGAGGACGCCCGCCGACTCCCGCGGATAGGCGATCCACTCGCGGAACCAGTCGAGGACGGTCAGCTCCAGCTGGCTCGGCCCGGACGACTCGCGCCAGGCGCCGGAATCGATGTTCGCGGCGGTCGCGATCAGGTCGCCGAGCGCCGCCGGCCACGTGCCCGCTCCGGGGATGTACCCGAAGAACCGCGGATGGTCGAAATGGCCGACGTACGGCAGGACGTCGCGATCCAGGCGGGCGAGCAGGTCGCCGAAGTCGCCGCGGCCCTCCGGTGCCGGCTCGTCGATCCGTGCCTCCAGCTCGTCGCGGCTCGCCGTCCGGAGGACCGGCCCCGAGGCGAGCTCGTCCATCCGGCGCACGAGCAGGTCGACCGCCGCGTAGCCCATCCGGCGCATCGCCTCGCGGTCGATCGCGAGCGGATCGGCGACGAGCGAGTCGTCATCGCGCGTGCGCCCAGGCTCGTGGTCGGGCCCGATGTCCGCCGGGTTCTCGGCCATTCCGTCCCTCCCCCGCCGAGTATGCGGGGCACCCACGGTCGTATGCTGCGATCCCGGCACGCGAGCCCGTCGCGCCGGTTCCTCGGAGGGGGACGCCCGGGATGCCCGACGGTCAGGCCGCCATCGACTGGATCTCGAGCCACGCCATCGTCGTCATCTTCTGGACCGTCCTGCTGCTCGTCCTCCTCCGCTTCTCGGGACCGATCGTCCACCGGGTCCTGGTCCGGGTCATCCGGCCGCCGTCGGTTTCCGCCGATACCGGCATCGACGAGGAGGCGGAGGTCACGAAGCGGGTGGCGACGCTCGACGACCTCTTCTCGAAGATCATCCGGTTCGCGGTGGTCATCGCGTTCATTGTCCTCCTGCTCTCCCTGTTCGACGCCTGGTCGGTGCTCGCCGGGCTCGGCCTGCTCGCGGCCGCGCTGACCCTCGCCGGCCAGAACATCGTGCTCGACTACCTGACCGGGATCCTGCTTCTCGTCGAGGGTCCGTACTTCAAGGGCGACGTCGTGATGCTCATGGGGATCGAGGGGACCGTCGAGGAGGTCGGCCTGCGGCGCACCGTGCTGCGCGACGCGCGTGGAACCGTCCATTCGATCGCGAACGGCGAGATCCGGATCGCCTCGAACGAGACGCGGATCTTCGGGACCTCGATGGTCGAGGTCAGCGGGATCGCGCCCGGCGACGTCGAGCGGGCGATCGCGGCAATGAACGCGGTCGGCGAGGCGATGGCCGCCGACGAGGTCTGGGGCCAGCAGCTCCTCGAGACGCCGAGATACGTCGCCACGACGGCCTTCACCGCCGCCGGGGCGACGCTCCGGATGGCCGCCCAGGTCCGGCCGGCCCAGCGCGGCTTCGTGGACGCGGAGGTCCGTCGCCGCCTCGCGACGGCCCTCGCCGAAGCCGGGGTCGAGATCCGGGCCGCGCGCTTCCCGGAGACGGCCGCCTAGCTGTCGGTCAGTCGACAGGCCCGGTGGAACCAAGGTTCCTTCCGGTTCGATCGGCGCCGGCGCACGATGGCGCCGTGAGCGGGGTCGCGCTCCGAGGGGAGCTGCGTGTTCG
>DATBPR010000188.1:0-4752 GCA_036561285.1 Candidatus Limnocylindrales bacterium
GATCGGGACGCTGAACACGGGGTTCGGCGAGCTGCCCGCCATCCTCCTCCGCCTCCAGCGCGAGCTGTTCGTCGCGGCCGCCGAGCTCGCGACCCGCGAGGACGCGGCCGATCGCCAGGTCGACGGCGTGTCGCGGGTGAGCGCGGAGATGGTCGACGGGCTCGAAACGATGCTCCGCGAGGCCGAGACCCACGTGACCATGCCGAGCGAGTTCGTCGTTCCCGGCGAGACCGTCGTCAGCGCGGCGATCGAGCTGGCCCGGACGATCGTGCGCCGGGCCGAACGTCGAGCGGTGAGCCTCCAGGCCGACGGCGGGCTCGTCGGGCCGCACGTGCTCCCATACCTGAACCGGCTTGCGGACCTGCTGTGGGTCCTGGCCCGGGCGGCCGAGGCGGCAGAGGCGCGCTCGGCGCCGCCTTCCCGGCCCGATCGGCGCCGGGGCGCCGCCGCGTCGCCCGTTTCCGCCACCACGTCCACTTCGGCCACCGCGGCCACCTCCACGACCCCGTCCACCGCCAGCACGAGGAGCGACCGATGATGAACAACTCCGGGGCAACCCCCGAGCAGCTCGGCGTCCGGCCCGTGCCGGCCCTCGCCCAGCGGTTCCTGACCCACGCGTTCGGCTGGATGTTCGTCGGAACGCTGCTCACCGCCGCCGTCGCCTTCGCGGTCCAGTCGTCGCCGACCCTCACCGCATTCGCCAGCCGGGCCTACATCTTCCTGTTCATCGGCCAGATCGCGATTGCCTGGACGATCGGCGGCGCGATCCGCCGGCTGAACGCCACGGCTGCCCTCGGGCTGTTCTTCGTGTTCGCCGCGTCGTTCGGCCTGACCGTTGGACTGATCGTCCAGTACTACACGGCGGCCTCGGTCACGACGGCGTTCGTCGGCGCGTCGGCGATGTACGGCGCGGCAGCGATCTACGGCGCGACGACCCGCCGATCGCTGGCGAGCATCGGGCCGGTCCTGATGATGGGCCTGATCGGGCTCCTGGTCGTGTCGGTGTTGAACCTGTTTCTGCACAGCAGCCAGGTGTCGTGGCTCGTGTCGCTCGTCGGCGTGGTGATCTTCACCGCGCTGACCGCGTACGACGTCCAGCGGATCCAGAACGGCACGTTCGCCGCGGCGATCGGCTCGATGGAGAAGGCGGCCGTCGTCGGGGCGCTGGTCCTGTACCTCGACTTCATCAACCTGTTCCTGTTCCTGCTGCGGCTGACCGGCGGCCGCCGCTAGCTCGTCGCCCGGCGGGGCCGATCCGTTCCGGCCGCGCCGCTGCCCCGCCAGAAGAATCTCCGGCAATCCGTCCGTCGGCGATTGCCGTCAGGCGAATCTCACGCGGTCGCGTGACCGGAACCTGAGGGCGATCCCTGCGTGTGGATGTCAGGGGATCGCCGGGGCACCAGTATCGCGACCGCCATGGGAATCGAGTGGCAGAGTGGCGGGAGGCGATTCTCGTCAGATGCTCGCCCCGCGGCCGCTCGTCACCGACGATCCGGGCGACCGTCCACGCACAGGCCCAATGACGGATTTCGCACCGCGCCGGGTGCGTGGGATCCGCGCGACGGCTCGTTGACCCTTGTCGAGCGGCCGAAGGGAGAGCGCTTGCCGGGAATCGGGCCGCGGTTCGCGCCGGGACGCGCCGCTTAGCCGGCCGGCGCGACCCCCGAGGCCAGCAATGCCCCCAACGCCTCGGGTGGCTGCGGCCGGGCGTAGTAGAAGCCCTGGCCGCGGTCGCAGACGAGCTCGCGCAGCCGCTCGGACTGGGCCGCCGTCTCGATGCCCTCGGCGACGACCTCGATCCCGAGCCCGTGGGCCAACGAGATCACCGCCTGGACGATCGGCAGGTTCGAGCCGTCGACGTCGATCCCGTCGACGAAGGAGCGGTCGATCTTGATCGTGTCGAGCGGCAGCCGCCGCAGGTACGACAGGGACGAATAGCCCGTCCCGAAGTCGTCCAGCACGAGCCGGACGCCGAGCTCGCGGATCGCTCGCAACGTGATCCCGCTGTCGGGACCCTCGTCGAGCAGGACCGACTCGGTGATCTCGAGCTCGAGGCGGTCGGCCGGCAGGCCGGTCCGGACGAGGATGTCGCGGATGTCGTCGACGAGCGTCGGCGAGGCAACCTGGCGCGGCGACAGGTTCACGCTCATCACGAGGGGCGACTCGGGCCGCTCGTCGAGCCACTGGCGGGCCTGGCGGCAGGCGGTCTCGATCACCCAGCGGCCGATCGGGACGATCAGCCCCGTCTCCTCGGCGACCGGGATGAACGACAGCGGCGCGACGAGGCCGCGGCTCGGGTGCTGCCAGCGGATCAGCGCCTCGAGCCCGACGATCCGCTCCGTGGCCAGGTCGACGAGCGGCTGGTAGTGGAGCCGCAGCTCGCGCCGGTCGACCGCCCAGCGCAGGTCGCTCTCGAGCTCGACGCGCTCGAGGGTCGCGGCGCTCATCTCCGGCTCGAACAGGACGTACCGCGGACCGGGCGTGGCCTTCGCCCGGACGAGGGCGACCTCCGCCTCGCGGAACAGGTCGCCGGGCTCGGCCCGGCCGGGCCAGGCCATCGCGATGCCGAGCGAGGCGTTGACGTACCACTCGCGCTCGCCCAGCGAGAACGGGACGCTCATCTCGGCGAGGATCCGGTCCGCCGTGCGCCGGGCGTCGTCCACCCCGCCGATCCCGTCGACGATCACGCCGAACTCGTCGCCGCCGAACCGGGCGACCGTGTCGCCGGGCCGGAGGCAGCGCTGGAGCCGCTCGCCGACCGCGACGAGGAGGCTGTCGCCGACGGCGTGGCCGAGGCTCTCGTTGATGACCTTGAAGCGGTCGAGGTCGAGCAGGATCAGGGCGATCGGGTCGGGCTCGACGTCGCGATCGCCGACGAGCGAATGGCTCACCCGGTCGGTCAGCAGGTCGCGGTTCGGAAGGCCCGTGATCGGGTCGTAGAGGGCGCCGTGCTGGGCAGCGGCGAACAGGTGGGCGTTGTCGAGGGCGATCGAGGCGAGCTGGGCGAAGCGACTGAGCGCCCCGATCTCGCGGCTGCCGAAGGTCCGCTCGCGCGAGCCGGAGGCCATGCCGATGACGCCGACGGCCCGCCCACCGGAGGTCAGCGGGACGCCGACGACCGCTCCGAAGACCTGGGCCGGGAAGTCGGTCGAGCGGTCGGCGAACGTGTCGTAGTCGTCGACCGCCATCGGCCGGTTCTCACGGCAGACCGTGCCGCTCAGGCCCGTCCCGACCGCCATCGAATACCCGAGGAAGTCCGTGAACAGGCCGATCCCGTGCCGGACGACGAGCGTCTCGCCGTCTGGCTCGAGGAGGTAGACGAAGCCGTGCGGCGTGTCGATCAGGGCCGCCGCCCGGGCGATGATCGTCTCGAGGAGGTCGTCGCGCTCGTGGCGGTTCATCAGCGCGAGGGCCGTCTCGTCGAGCGCCGCGAGGTAGGGATCCCGGCGGGCGGCATCCGCCTCCTCCAGCCTCCGCGACGACGACGGCTTCGCGTGGTAGAGCGCGTCGTCCGCCGCGGCCACCAGGGCGTCCTTCGTCCCGCCGTCGTCCGGGTAGCAGGCGACCCCGGCCGAGATCGCGACGCGCGGCCCCGTCGGCATCGGCAACGCGGCGACCTGGCGGCGGATCCGCTCGATGATCTCGAACGCCTCGATCCGGTTTGCCCCGGGCAGGATCATCGCGAACTCGTCGCCGCCGTAGCGGTAGACGCCGTCCCCGGTCCGGGTCGCGATCCGCATCGCATCGCCGACGCCGGCGAGGAGAGCGTCGCCGGCCGGATGCCCGCACGTGTCGTTGAACCCCTTGAACGCATCCAGGTCGAGCATGACGAGGCTGAACGGCGCGCCCTCGGCCCGCTCGACGGTGACGCCGAGCTCGCGCTGGAACGCGCCGTGGTTGCGCAGCCCCGTGAGGGCGTCGTGATCGGCCCGGACCGTGACCGCGCCGTGGACCTCCGCGTTCTCGAGGGCCAGGGACGCCTGGCCCGCGAACAGCTGGACGAGCTCGAACTCGTTCTGGTTGAACCAGGCCTCGTCCGCGCCCATCCGGCCCACGTTCAGCGTGCCGACGACGCGGCCGCCCACCCGGACTGGGACGACGATCATCGACTCCGGCTCGAACGGCGTGCCCGGGATCTGGACGGAGCGCGGGTCGATGTGGGCGTCGTTCGCGAGGACCCCCTCGCCGCGGTCGATCACCCAGCCGGTGATGCCGACGCCGATCGGGCCCTCGTACAGCAGGATCTCCTCGGCGAAGCGGTCGCGGGCGACGACCGCCCGCCGCCGGCCGGTGTCGAAGTCGCAGCGGTAGATCGTGAGGGTGTCGTACGGGACGATCGCCTTGAGGGAGTCCGCGATCATCTCGAGGACGCCTTTGGGGTCACGGGTCGAGATCAGCCGCTCGTTGATGTCGAGCAGCTGGCGCTGGCTCGCGAGCTGGTGCTCGAGCTCGCGCCGCTGGCGATCGAGCTGCTCGAGCTGGTTCGAGTTCACGATCGCCTGGGCGGCGTAGCCGGCGAAGATCTGGAGGGTCGTCTCGTCGTCGGGGCCGAACTGGTCGCGACCGCGGACCGACAGCACGATCACGCCGAGGACGTGCTCCTCGAAGCTGATCGGCACCGCCAGGAGCGACTCCGGCCCGTCGACCGCCAGGCGCAGCAGGGCCCGCGGGTCGGTCGTGGCGTCGCCGACGTTGACCGTCTCGTTCCGCTCGGCCGCCCAGCCGGTCAGGCCCTCCCCGACGCGGAGCCGC
>DATBPR010000189.1:0-5467 GCA_036561285.1 Candidatus Limnocylindrales bacterium
CGAGGGCGCGCGACGAGGTCACGCGCGCGGTTCGGCGGTCGCCACCGTCCCCGCGGGCCGCGAGGCGCGCGGATGGGCACCGCGATAGGCGGCCCGCAGGCGCGCCGGCGAGACGTGGGTGTAGACCTGCGTCGTCGCGAGGCTCTCGTGCCCGAGCAGCTCCTGGACGACGCGGAGATCGGCGCCGCCTTCCAGGAGGTGGGTGGCGAAGGAATGCCGCAGCGTGTGTGGCGAGACGCCGAGCGGCAGGCCCGCCTGCTGACGGAGCCGCTCGAGGCGGTAGCGGAGCCCTCGCACCCCGAGCGGCCGTCCCCGGTGGTTCAGGAACAGGGCGGTCGTCGTCCCGCCGCCGTCCGGGGCACGGGCAGCCAGGACGGTGCGGCCGCCGAGCAGGTATGCCTCGAGCGCCGCCCGCGCGGGCCGACCGAGCAGCCCGATCCGTTCCTTGCGGCCCTTGCCCAGGACCCGCAGCTCGCCCCGGCGCAGGTCCAGCGACCCGAGATCGGCCGCGGCCAGCTCGCTGATCCGCAGGCCGGCCGCATAGGCGGTCTCGACGATTGACTGGTCACGCAGCGCGATCGCAGGCCCGAGGCCGCCGCCACGTGCCTCGTCGGCGAGCTCGTCCACCGCGGCGAGCAATCGTTCGACCTCATCGACCTCGAGGACCCGCGGCAACCGCTTCGGCTGGCGTGGGGTCGCGATCGCGCCCCAGGGGTCGCCGGGCGCGTGGCCCTCGCGGGCCGCGAACCGGTGGAACGAGCGGATCGCCGCGAGCCGCTGCGCCGTCGAGCTCCGGGCATGGCCCGTCCCGAGGACGGCGAGGTACGCGCGTAGGTCGCCGCGAGCCGGGGCCCGCCAGTCCACGCCTCGATCCGCCAGCCAGTCCAGGTAGGCGCGGAGGGTGCGGGCGTACGACCGCTGGGTATGGGGCGACGTGTCGCGGGCGGCGAGCGACCCGAGGTACGCCTCCAGCGCGGCACCGGCCGAGGCGGCGGTCATCCGCGGCCCCCGGAACGGGCGCGGAACGGCCGTCGGGGCCTCACGCGTCGGGCGCGGTCCCGGTCTTGGGCGCCGCCCGGCGTCCGCCGCGTGTCGAGCCGCCGGATCGTCCGGATGTCGACCGCGTCGAGCGGCCGCCGCGGCCGCCGCCACTCGAAGGAGCCCGCCGGCCGCCGCCGCGGGCGGGCCGGGCCAGCGCCGCGGGGTTCGGCGGCCCGCCCTCGAGCCGCCGTCCGACGAGGTCCTCCCCCTCCGGCAGCGGCACGTCCGCGCCGCAGACGAGGCAGATCCCCGTCTCGCCGTGGCGCGCGACCGGGCCGTCGTCCGTGTCGTGGACCGCCCCGACGGGCGCGAAGTTGGTCGTGTAGTCGCACTTCGGGTAGTTCGAGCACCCAAAGAAGACGTTGCCGGTCCGCCGGGCGCGACGCGGGACGAGCGTGCCGTCGTGGTTCTTCGGGCACGGGACCTCGAAGCCGAGCGGGTCCGGCGGCGGCGGACCTTCCTTGCGGATGTACGTGCAGTCCGGATAGCGCGAGCAGCCGACGAACGGGCCGAACTTGCCGCGCTTCCCGACGAGCGTCCCCTCGCCGCACTGCGGGCAGACCTCGCCCTCGCCGGCCTGGCGCGGTGGCTCCTCGCCGGGCAGCGGTCGCGATTCCTTGTGCTCGGGAAAGAGCGAGCACGCCAGGAAGCGTCCGTTCCGCCCGAGTCGGATCACCATCGGGTGGCCTTCCGAGCAGACCTCGTCGGTCGGCTCGGTCGTGAAGTCCGCCCGGCGGGTGGTCTTGCGGACCTCGTCGACCCGGTCGCGCAGGGGCGGGTAGAACGCCTGGAGCATCGGGACCCACATGCGCTCGCCCCGGGCGACCTCGTCGAGCTCCTCCTCCATCCGGGCCGTGAATGCGAGGTCGACGTAATCGCCGAAGTACTCGACGAGGAAGTCCGTCACGATCTCGCCGATCAGCTCGGGATGGAGGCGCCGCTCCTCGACCCGGACGTAGCCCCGGTCGAGGATGGTCGAGATCGTCGCGGCATAGGTGGACGGCCGGCCGATCCCGTGCTCCTCGAGCGCCTTGATGAGCGTCGCCTCGGTGAACCGGGGCGGCGGCTCGGTGAAGTGCTGGGCCGGCGTCGCGTCGCGGACGGTTGTCACGGCGCCGTCGGCCAGGGCCGGCAGGCTCCGCTCGGCCTCGTCGTCGTCGCCGTCGTCGCGGCCCTCCGTGTAGACCGCGGCGAAGCCGTCGAAGAGCGTCTTCGTCGCGCTCGCCCGCAGCTCGTACGGACCGTCGGCGAGCTCGATCGTGGTCGTCTCGAGCTCCTTCGCCGCCATCTGCGACGCCAGCGCCCGCTGCCAGATCAGGCGGTAGAGGCGCAGCTCGTCCGCGGCCAGGAGACCGGCCAGCGAGTCCGGATCGCGACGGAACGACGTCGGCCGGATGGATTCATGGGCCTCCTGGGCGCCCTTCGTCTTCGTCTTGTAGACCCGGCCCTTGGGCATCGTGTAGGGCTCGCCGAACCGGTCGCGGATCTCGTCCCGCGCCTCGCCCATCGCCACGCCGGCGATCGCGGTCGAGTCCGTCCGCATGTAGGTGATGACGCCGACGTGCCCATCCGGCGTGTCGACGCCCTCGTACAGCCGCTGGGCCACGGACATCGTCCGCTTCGGGCTGAACCCGAGCTTGCGGCTGGCTTCCTGCTGGAGGGTCGAGGTCGTGAAGGGCGGCGCGGGGCTCCGGCTCTGCTTGCGGGTCCCGACCTTCGTGACCTTCGGCCGGAGGTCGCGGATCGCCGCGGCGTGGCGCTCGGCGGTCTCGCCGTCGCCGATGTCGAGCGCGGCGCCGTCGATCCGGACGAGCTCCGCGGCGAACGTCTCGCCCCGCTCGGTCGCGAGGATCGCCTCGAGCGTCCAGTATTCGCGGGCGGTGAACGCCTGGATCTCCCGCTCCCGCTCGACGACCAGCCGCACGGCGACGGACTGGACTCGGCCGGCCGACAGCCCGGACCGGACCTTGCGGCTGAGGAGTGGGCTCAGCGTGTAGCCGACGAGCCGGTCGACGATCCGCCGGGTCTGCTGGGCGTCGACGAGGTTCGTGTCGATGTCGCGCGGATGGGCGAACGCCTCGCGGATCGCCCCCTCGGTGATCTCGCTGAAGGTCACCCGCTGGGTCTTGCTCGCCGGGACGTTGGCCGCCTCGGCAACGTGCCAGGCGATCGCCTCGCCCTCCCGGTCGAGGTCGGTCGCGAGGTAGACCTGATCGGCCGATTTCGCGGCCTTGGTGATCTCGGCGACCTGCTTGCGCCGGTCGTCGGAGATCACGTACTCGGGGGCGAAATCGTGCTCGACGTCGACGCCGAACTTGCCCTTGCCGGGGTTCTCCGGCAGGTCGCGGACATGGCCGTAGGAAGCGAGGACCCGGTAGTCCGAGCCTAGGTAGCGCTCGATCGTCCGAGCCTTGGCGGGGCTCTCCACGATCACGAGGTTCTTGGACATCGCGGCGGAGTCTAGCACCGGGTCCTTCGCTGTCGGCAACCCGGGATTCGTTCGGCCGGGAGCCTCCGGAGGGCCCGGAGCTACGCTCCGGAACGGTCGGGCCGGACGCTCGTGACGCCCGGCCGATCCGTTCGGCCGGTCTCAGATCGAGCCGCCGACGTGGCTCAGGATGGAGCTGACCTGGGCGCCCAGGAAGATGAGGGCGATGATCGCGACAATCGCGATCAGGGCGAGGATGAGGGCGTATTCGGCCAGGCCCTGGCCGTTCTCGCCAACGTCCTGGCCTGCGTCGCCACGGTGGCGGAAGGGTCGAAGCGGCATCTGCGGTCTCCCATACGCGGCCCGCCGGGATCGGCGGACTCGGCCGCGATCGTGCCCGGACGGTCTTGCGGCGGCCATCGCGGAGAACCCCGATTCGGCCGTCGATGACGACCCGCAACGTCAGCTCCGGGTCGCCGCCCAGTCGAACGCGGCGATGGTCCCGCCGGTCGCCCGGGGCTCGACCCGGACCGACGCGCCGACGTCGGCGGCCCGGCGGGCCGCGTCCGCGAGGCCACGGGCTCCGGGCCGAGCGGGGAGCGTTGGGTCGAGCCCCGCGCCGTCGTCCGCGACGGTGAGGCGGAGGGTCGCCGCATCGACGGCGACCGTCAACGCGATGGTCTCGGGCGAGCCGTGCCGGACGGCGTTGTCGAGCGCGACCTGGGCGAACCGCCACGCCGCGCGCTCGACGGTCGCGGGCGGGCGCTCCCCGGCCCGCTCGACGTCGATCGCGATCGGCGGCGAGCCGTCGGCCTCGAGCGCCTCGGCGACGTCCTCCAGCGCCGCGACGAGCCCGAACGCTTCGAGCACGACCGGCCAGCGATCCGCCATCAGCCGCTCCAGCTCGACATCGACCGTCCGGAGCCGGGCCGCGAGGACCGCCGGATCGCCACCGGCCTCCGCCTCGGCGATGGCCCGGCGGAGCGTCGGCAGGACGCTCGCGTGGAGATCGCCCGCGATCCGCGTCCGCTCCGCGACCTGGGCCGCCTCGACGGCCGCGGCCTGGCCCGGAACGAGCTCGCGGGCGGTGGCCGCGGCGAGCCGCCGGGCGCGCTCGGCCCCGGACGAGCCGAGCGGGGGTCCCAGCCGGTCCTTCGCCCGGTCCCGCGCCGCGCGGACGTCGGCGGCGGCGCCGAGCCCGACGAGCACGAGCACGAGCGGCAGGTACGCACCGATCGGGACGATCGCGACGTCGACCCACGTGAACGCCGGGTCCGGCGCGCGCTGCCCGGCGAGGACCAGCCCGATCGTGGTCAGGCAGGCGACGACGAGCCAGCCGACGATCCCCGCCGCTGCTGGCATGGCGACCGGATCGAGGCGGCAGCCCGGCCGGGTGGCATAGCGGCCGGCGATCGACGCGGTGACGATCGCCCACAGGCTGGCAGCGGCCGCGGACACGACCCATGCCGTCCGGTCCGTCTCACCGGCGACGACGGCCCGCGCCTGGTCGAAGAACAGGGATGCGGCCAGATAGCTCGCACCGATCGACGCGAGCCAGGCAACCGTCGGTGCACGGCGGGTCGCGAGCGCGGCCACGCACAGGGCGCCCAGCGCCACGAGGAACGTCAGGAGCCGGCCGGGCTCGAGCGGCCCCAGCGCGAGCGGGATCAGCGAGAGGAAGACGAGTGACGCGGTCAACCCGACCGCGACCTCGACCGCGGATCGTCGTCGACGGCCCCGAGCGGCGGCAGGCAGGATGCGCGCCGCCGCCGCGGCCGTCGCGGGATCCGTCACGACTCCAGGCCGAGCCAGCCTTCCCGGACAGCCAGCATGGCCAGCTCGGTCCGGCTCAGCACGCCGTAGCGGCCGAACAGCCGCCGGAAGTGGCTCTCGACCGTCTTGACGCTGATCCCCAGCCCCACCGCGATCTCGTCGTTGCTCGAACCCCGGGCGAGCAGCCGGATCGCGGCCAGCTCCCGCTCGCTCGGGCGGCGAGGA
>DATBPR010000190.1:0-5177 GCA_036561285.1 Candidatus Limnocylindrales bacterium
GCCCTCGGTCTGGGCGCCGAGGACGTCGAGCGGGTACGTCTCGACGGCCGTGTACGCGGCGCCCTGGAGGGCCAGCAGCCCGACCTGCGGGCCGTTGCCGTGGGAGACCACGAGCTCATGCTCGGCCGCGATCGGCGCGAGCGCGACGGCCGCCGTCCGGACGTTCTCACGCTGGTTCTCGGCGGTCATCGGCTGCCCCCGCCGGAGCAACGCGTTGCCGCCGAGCGCGACGACGATGCGCATCCGCGGGGCTCCCTAGCCGACCATCGTGGCGACGAGGACCGCCTTGATCGTGTGCATCCGGTTCTCGGCCTGGTCGAAGACGATCGAGGCCGGCGACTCGAAGACCTCGTCGGTGACCTCCAGCTCGGCCAGCCCGTGGTCCTTGAACATCTCCTCGCCGACCTTGGTGTCGCGGCCGTGGAACGCCGGCAGGCAGTGCATGAACTTCGTCGCCGGGTTGCCGCTCGCCTTCATCAGCTTGGCGTTGACCTGGTACGGCGTCAGCAGCTTGATCCGCTGGGCCCAGACCTCGTGCGGCTCGCCCATCGAGACCCAGACGTCGGTGTAGATGTAGTCGACGCCCTTCACGCCTTCCTCCGGATCGTCGGTCAGCGTGATGGAGCCGCCGCTGGCCTCGGCCTCCTTGCGCGACTTGGCGACCAGCGCCTTGTCCGGCCAGAGGTCCTTCGGGGCGACGAGGCGGACGTCCATCCCGAGGATCGCGCCGCCCTCCATCAGCGAGTTGCCCATGTTGTTCCGGGCGTCGCCCATGAAGGCGTAGGAGATCTGCGGGATCGGCTTGAACGAGTGCTCCTTCATCGTCAGCACGTCGGCGAGGATCTGGGTGGGGTGGAACTCGTCCGTCAGCCCGTTCCAGACCGGGACACCGGCGAAGTCGGCCAGGGTCTGGACGATCTTCTGGTCGAAGCCGCGGTACTCGATCCCGTCATAGAGCCGGCCGAGCACCCGAGCGGTGTCCTTGACCGATTCCTTGTGGCCCATCTGCGAGGAGCCCGGGTCGAGATAGGTGACGTGCGCACCCTGGTCGTACGCGGCGACCTCGAACGAGCAGCGTGTCCGCGTCGAGGTCTTCTCGAAGATCAGGCAGATCTCCTTGCCCTTGAGCTTCTCGACCTCGTAGCCGCCGCGCTTGGCGGCCTTGAGGTTCGCGGCCATGTCGATCAGGTAGAGGATGTCGGCCCGCGAGAAGTCGGCCAGGTTCAGGAAGTTGCGGCTCTGAAGCGAGTGGGGCATGTCGGTCTCCGGGCAGGGCGGGGTGGACGCCGGGGGGTGCCGGTCGCTCAGATCGGATCGCGGACGAGCGGGCAGGTCATGCAATGGCCGCCACCGCGGCCCTTGCCGATCTCGGATCCGTCGATCGTGAGGACCTCGATCCCGGCTTTCCGCATCAGCGTGTTCGTGAACTCGTTGCGCTCGTAGGCGACGACGACGCCGGGCTCCAGCGCCACGACGTTGTTGCCGTCGTCCCACTGCTCGCGCTCGGCCTGCCAGGCGTCACCGCCGGTCTCGATGACCCGCAGCTCCTTGAGCTTGAGCGCGTCCGCGACGGCGCCGAGGAACGACGTCTCCTTGCGGATGTCGAGCTCGCCCTCGGTGTCCGACGGCCGGACCGAGTAGGCCGTGATCGTCGGGACGACCTTCGGGAACAGCGTGACGACGTCGCGATCGAGGAACGTGAAGACCGTGTCGAGGTGCATGTGGGCGCGGTCGCGGGTCATGCCCGCGGCGATCACCCGGTCCGCGGCGCCGGCCTTGAACAGGTTCATCGCGATCTTCTCGATCATCTGGCTGGTCGTCCGCTCGCTCATGCCGATCGCGACCGTCCGGTTGCCGATCGGCATGATGTCGCCGCCCTCGCTGCTGACGCGGCCGAACGACTCGCCCTCCTGCTCGCGCGAGTACCAAAACTGGAACCCGGTCCCCGCGAAGTCGGGATGGAAGCGGTAGATCGCCTCGACGTTGAGGGCCTCGAGGCGACGGGCCGGCCAGTACATCGGATTGACGACGACGCCGCCGTAGATCCAGGCCGATGGGTCGCGGGTGAAGTAGCTGTTCGGCAGCGGTCGGAGGACGAAGTCGTCGGGCTCCATCGCCGAGGCGACGAGCGACCGCTTCGCCAGCGTGCCGTCGCCGATGCTGGCGCCGGCCACGGTCTTGCCGGCGAGCAGGCCCTGCGCCTCGCTGACCGTCAGGCCGCCAATGAGGTGGTCGGCCAGCGTGGTCGCGTCGACCTGCTCGAGGTAGGCCCGCGCCTCATCGACGATGCCCTCGCCGACGGTGAACGAGGTGACGGCCCGGTCGAGGACCCAGGTCCGCGCTTCCGGGTTCGTCAGCGTCTCCGCGAGGAGCTCCTCAAGGTAGACGACCTCCGTGCCGCGGTCGCGGAGCAGGTCGGCGAACTGGTCGTGCTGCTGGCGGGCGCGGCGGACCCACAGGACGTCGTCGAACAGCAGGTCGTCGTGGTTCTCCGGCGTCAACCGGCTCAGCTCGAGGTCCGGCCGGTGGACCATCACCTTGCGGAGCTTGCCGACCTCGGAGTGGACGCCGAGGGCGGTCTTCGTGGCGCCCGGGGTCGGAGAGCTGGCGGTGGTCATGCGGATCCTCCTGGTGCCGGGGTCACGCCCGGATCGGCGCCGAGCGTCTGCTGGCATTCATCAGACAACGGGATTGGTCTCCGGACATCAACGAACGGTGAACAGCGGTTCACGGCGTGTTCACGGAGCGGGGCTCGTCGACGGCTCCGCGGCGGCCGGGGACGGGGTGGCACCCGATTGGGCGGCGGCGTCGCGCTGCCAGACCCGGCCGAGCTGCCAGAGAGCGATGTTCAGCAGGAGGATCCAGACGAAGAACAGGGTGATCGCGATGGTCGCGATCAGGAGGACCGTCTGGATCGAGCCGATCGTGTCGTCGGCCCGGCCCTGCACGCCCTGGATGTTCGTCGCGAGGCCGGCGACGGTCGACGCGGCGTCGGTCAGCCCGGCCTGGATGGAATGGGCCTTGTCCGCGATCGCGGTCGCGGCCGCATCGCCGACGCCGCCCGTCGAGATCACCGTCCAGGCCGAGGTCAGCCGGTCGTCGATTGCCTGGAGTCTGGCGTCCATCGTGGTCAGCCGGTCGCCGGCGCCGTCGGGCACCCGTTCGCCGGGGACCAGGCGAGCGACCCGCTGGACCGAGGTGATCGCGGCGGTGAGGTCCTCGCGGGCCTGGGCGTAGCGGATGCGGATCGTCCGGTACGAATCGGCGAAGCTCGCCAGGCGGGTCGTCAGCCTGCTGATCGCATCCGTGGAAGCCACCTTCCCGACGATCGCGTCGGCGTCCGTCGCGATCGACCCGACCTGCGTCCCGGCCGCGTCGATCTGGTCGGAGACGGACTGGACGGCGGTGACCGCCCGGTCGAATCCACCGTCGACGGTCGTCGCCAGGTCGTCGAGCGCGCCATGAACGGCGCCGCGCCCGAGCCACACCACGAGGGCGAGGATCAGGCAGACGATGACGCCGATCACGCCCGCCACCTGCGCGGCGCGAGCGGCCCGCGGCGACCGGCGTCGCTGCACCACGGGTCGGAACATGGTCGTCGTCGCGCCGCCCTCCGGAACGGTCGTGGCTCCTCCTGCCACGCTCCCCTGCACCGATCATCGGCCAGCCCGTCAATGGTGCCAATGGGGGGCGCACGCCCTCGTCCGGGGGTGGGCGGGTGGTAGCCTCTCAGGCGCTTCGCACCGGTCGAACCCGTCGACCCGTCGGGAGCCTCGAGCGCCGGTCGGCGACGCCGAGGAGGAGAGTCGGAGGGACCATGACCAAGCGACCACTCGGGGCAACGATCCTCGCCGTCCTGGCGGGTGCGGCCCTGCTCCTGGCCATCGTGCACCTGCTGCAGGCGCTCGGCATCGTGCCCTACTTCATCGGGCCGGTCGCTTTCCGCGACTTCAGCCTGTGGTACGTGCTCCTGTGGGGCCTGATGATCTGGGTCTGGCTGTGGGTCATCGAGGCGCTGTGGACGGTCCGGCCGGAGGCCTGGCTGTTCCTGCTGATCGTCAGCGGCTTCAACCTGCTGTTCGACTTCATCACGATGGCCTTCTCGTCGACGACGACGACGGACCTGACGGCGAGCTTCATCCTCAGCGGGATCATCTTCGGCTACGCCCTGCTCCCGTCGACCAAGCGCGGCTTCAACGTCGAATAGGCACTTCGAGCGGCCGGCCGCGCCGCTGACGGAGGATCGCGTCGCCTAGCGCTTGGGCCGGGACGGACGGGCCGTCGTCGGGCCGGCGTCGGGCGCCTCGGCCGCCCCACCGGCGGCCGGCTCCGGCGGCACGCCGTTCTCGGGCAGCGTGTGGTTGAGGAGGGCGGCGGCGACGTCCGCGCCCGGCCCCACCTGGACCATCGCTCGGGTGTTCGCCGCGAGTGACCGGGCGACGTCCAGCCGCATCGTCTCGACGTCCCAGTGCATCGCGTTGGGATACAGGCGGATCCGCTCTTCGAGCCGCTCGAGCCGGGCGACCTCGTTCTTCGCCTCGAGCTCGATCGCATGGCGGCGTCCCTCGATGGTCGCCCGGGTGAGCTCCTCGCGGTCGTTCTGGCGAAGAAGCGCGAGCGCGTGCTGCTCAAGCTCCTCGGCCCGCTGCAGGGTCGCCAGCCGCCGAGCCTCGCGCGAGGCGATGAAGTCCAGGGGCGGCATGAGGTGGGTCAGCACGACCCGGACGACGTCGGTGCCGTACGCCGCGAGCGACGACCCGATCGCCTCGCGCAGCCGCGAAGCGTCGGCATCGCCGAGGTCGAGGATCTCGTCCGAATCCTTCTCGCGGACCAGGAGCCGAACGGCCTCCTGACAGGTGGCCTGACAGATCTGGTCGAAGTCCGGGGCGGAGATCGTGAAGACGAACTTCTCGGGCGCGCTGATCCGGAAGGTCATGAGGATGTCGACGTTCGTCCGGACGTCGTCGCGGGTCGGGATCTCGACCGCGGGGGCGTCGAACGGCGTCTCCCGGGTCGTGACGATGTGGCTCACGATGATCCACGGCATGACGAAGTGGTTGCCCGGCCCCAGGGTCCGGTCGAACCGCCCCCGTCGCAGGAGGACCGCCTGCGAGCCCTCCGGCACCGGGACGCGGAATGACTGGAACACGCCGAGGACGATCAGCAGGGCGCCGATC
>DATBPR010000191.1:0-3156 GCA_036561285.1 Candidatus Limnocylindrales bacterium
CGGGTCGAATCGGCGAAGCGGGCGCAGATGACCATCGTGCCGGCCGCCAGGGCGGGCTCGATGACCTCGCTCACGAGCTGGCGCCGGGCGGCGTTGAAGAGGAGGGCATCCGCGAGGGGGTCGACGGGCTGGTCGGATGGAGCGAGGAGGATCTCGCGGATCCGCTCCCCGAGGACGGTGCCACCCGGCTCGCGGGTCGAGAGGACCGGAATCCCGCGCTCCCGCAGGGTGGAGACGAGGCGGGCCGCCTGGGTCGTCTTGCCGGAGCCCTCCGGGCCTTCGAAGGTGATGAACCGGCCGCGTCCGGACGGCGTGATCGGGCGAGTCACGGCGGGAGTGTAGGTGGCGGGTTGCGCTTCGCGCCATTCCCGGAGCGGCCGTCATCCGGCGGCAGCCGCGCAGCGTACCCTCGTCGCCATGGGTCGCCCCCGGTCCCCATCCCGTCGCCGCCTCGCCCCTCGCCGTCGTCGTCGCGTCGCGCTGCCGGCGCTGCTCGCGGTGCTGGCGATCGTGGCAGTGCCGGCGATCGCGAGCGCCCACCCGCTCGGCAACTTCACGATCAACCACTACGCCGGCCTGACGGTGGGCCGCGACGCGATCGCGCTCGACGTCGTCATCGACATGGCCGAGATCCCGGCGTTCCAGGAGCGCCAGTCGATGGACACGGATCAGGACGGGTCCGTCAGCGACGCGGAGGGCGATGCGTGGGCAGCCACTGCCTGTGCCGGCCTGACGAACGACCTCCACCTCGGCCTCGGCGGCGCAGCCCTCGTCGCGACGCCGGTTGCCCACGCGATGTCCTTCCCGCCCGGCGCGGGCGGCCTCTCGACGCTCCGTCTCGAGTGCGGCTACCGAGCGCCGTTCGCGACCGCGCTCGCCGGGTCGTCGGCGCTCACGTTCAGCGACAGCTCGTGGTCCGAGCGGATCGGCTGGCGCGAGATCGTCGCGACGGCGGACGGCACGATCCTCGACACCCACGGCCTGCCAGCAACGAGCCCGAGCGCGAAGCTCACGGCCTACCCGGCCGACATGATCGCCCAGCCCCTCGACATCCGGTCGGCCTCGATCGCGGTCCGTCCGGACCCGGCCGCGCGACCCGCCGCGACTCCGGCGGCGGTTGCACCGGCGCCCGCGACGGGTCCCGGCATTGCCGTGGCGGCGGATCGGCCGGATCCGGCCGCGCCCGCGCCGGGGGCGGTGCCCGGTGGCGTCGCGTCGGAACTCCCGTCGATCTTCCAGTCGACCGATCTCACCCCGTTCGTCCTCCTGGCCTCGCTCGCCAGCGCGGTGGCGCTCGGGGCCTGGCATGCCCTCACGCCCGGGCACGGCAAGACCCTGATGGCGGCCTACCTCGTCGGCTCGCGCGGGACGTCGCTCCACGCAGTCGGTCTCGGGCTGTCTGTCGCGACCTCCCACACGCTCGGCATCGTCGCCCTCGCGCTCGTGATCGTCGGCGCCCAGGGGGTCCTGCCTCCGGACGTGGTCGTGCGCGTGACCCCGGTCGTGGCGGCGGTCTCGATCCTCGCCATCGGCGGCTGGATGCTCGTCAATGAGGTCCGTCGCCGGCGGGCGAGCCGCGCCACGCAGGCACGTGACGACGATCACGCCCATGGCCACGCGCGGGCCCACGCGCACCCGCTCGATGAAGCCGCCCACGGCCATGACCACGCCGCGCGGCCGTCCGGCGATGGCGACGGTCATGACCACCACGCCGACCACGCTCACGCCGACGACCACGATCACGCTCAGGCCGCCGGCGACGACGCCGGGGTCCACAGCCACGGCGGCCGCGCCCACAGCCACCTGCCACCGTCCGACCGCACGCTGTCGTGGCGCGGCCTCTTCGTCCTCGGCCTGGCGGGCGGCCTGATCCCCTCGACGTCGGCGCTGCTCATCCTGCTCGGCTCCATCGCCACCGGCCGGCCCGCGTTCGGCCTCGTCCTCGTCGTGGCCTTCGGGCTCGGCATGGCCGCAGTGATGACCGGCGTCGGGCTGGTGATGGTCGTCGCTCGCGGCCGGCTCGACCGGATGCCGAGCCGCTCGACCCTGGGCCGGCTCGCAACGGCGGCACCGCTCCTCGCGTCCGTTGCCGTGCTGGGCCTCGGCGTGGTCCTGACCTGGTCGGCGGTCGCGGGTCGCCCCGTTCTCTGACCCGCCCCGGGCGCCCGCGGCGCCCCGCCGCCGGAATAGGGACAACGCCCCACCGACCGTAGCCGGAGCGTTTGATACCCTCCGGCACCGATGCGTGACCTGAGCGACCGTTCCCTCGATACCGCCGTCCAGCAGGGTGCCTCCTACGCCGACGTCCGGGTCGTCCACCGTCGCGACGAATCGATCGCCGTCAAGAGCGGCCGGGTCGAGGGCGTCGCTGCCGGCGAGAGCGAGGGCTTCGGGGTTCGCGTCCTGGTCGACGGTGGCTGGGGCTTCGCCAGCTCGAGCGTGCTGACCGCCGCCGAGGCGGACCGCGTCGCCGCCGAGGCGGTCCGCATCGCGAAGGCCTCCGCGACGGCGCTCCGCGATCGAGTCCGGCTCGACGATCGGCCGCCCGCCCACGGCACCTTCGAGACGCCGATCGAGGAGGACCCGTTCGGCGTCCCGTTGGAGGAGAAGATCGGCCACCTGCTCGCGGCCGACGAGGCGGCCCAAAGCGTGCGGGGCGTCGCGTTCACCGAGGCGCGCTACGACGCCGTCCGCGAGACGAAGACCTTCGCCGCGACCGACGGCAGCTGGACCGAGCAGACCATGATCCAGGCCGGCGCGGGGATCGAAGCCAACGCGATCGAGGGCGACGAGCACCAGCGGCGGAGCTACCCCGACGCCGATGGCGGGCCGTTCCGCGGCGCCGGCTACGAGTACGTCCGCGGACTGAACCTCGCGGACCGGGCCGGCGTCCTCGCGGAGGAGGCCGTCGCCCTGCTGAGCGCCGAGCAGTGCCCGTCCGGCCGCTTCACGGTCATCCTCGACCCGACCCAGCTCTACATGCAGATCCACGAGAGCTGCGGCCACCCGACCGAGCTGGACCGCGTCTTCGGGACCGAGGCGAGCTATGCCGGCACGAGCTTCCTGACGACCGACAAGCTCGACGAGGGCTTCCGCTACGGTTCCGACCTGATCGATATCGTCGCCGACGCGACCGCGCCGGGCGGGATGGGGACC
>DATBPR010000192.1:0-4249 GCA_036561285.1 Candidatus Limnocylindrales bacterium
GCGTTCGGTGTATCCGCGAGCGAGCGCCCGGCGGGCCTCGAGCAGCTCGCCGGCCCGCTCCAGCTGGACGAGCCCGAGTGCCGCGGCGAGGTCCGTCAGGTTGTACTTGTAGCCGACGTCCTCGATCTCGTAGAACCACGAGCCTGCCGCGGTATAGCGGTTCCACGCGTTCCGGCTGATCCCGTGGAGCGACATGAGCCGGGTCCGGTCCGCGATCGCGTCGTCGTCGGTGACGAGCATCCCGCCCTCGCCCGTCGTGATCGTCTTCGTCGCGTAGAACGAGTAGGCGCCGACGGCCCCGAACCGGCCCGCGAGCCTGCCTTCCGGGCCGCCGACGCGGCTGGGGAACGCATGGGCGGTGTCCTCGACGATCGCGACCCCGGTCCCGTCCAGCGTCTGGACGAGGCCCTCGATCTCCATCGGCCGCCCGCCGACGTGGACGACCACCACCGCCTTCGTCCGCGGCGTGACGGCCGCCCGGATCGCCCCCGGCGTCGCGTTCAGCGTCGCGGCGTC
Organism: Candidatus Limnocylindrales bacterium; assembly: GCA_036561285.1. GTDB lineage: Bacteria > Chloroflexota > Limnocylindria > Limnocylindrales > CSP1-4 > CF-46. The sequence goes on from DATBPR010000192.1 coordinate 517, forward strand.
GACGTCCACGAGGACGGGCTTCGCGCGGCGATAGGCGACGACCTCGGCACTCGCGGCGAACGTCCAGGTCGGGACGATCACCTCGTCGCCCTCGTCCACGCCCAACGCCTCGAGGGCGAGGTGGAGGGCGGCCGTGGCGGAGTTCAGGGCGAGGGCGTGGCGCGCCCCGGTGAACTCGGCGAACCGGGCCTCGAACGTCCGGGTCTGCTCGCCGGTCGTCAGCCAGCCCGAGTCGAGGACGGCGAGGACCGCTTCCTTCTCGCGGTCGGTGATCGAGGGGCGGGCGAACGGCAGGAACGGGGCGTCGGTCGACATGGCGTCGCCGATGGTACGGCACGAACGCCCGCCGATCGTTCGGGTGATCGGTGCGGCGTCCGAGAGGGCACACTAGGGGTCACTCGCCCGCCCCGCGCCCAGAGGTTCCGTGACCAGTCCCGACGCCTCGATGATCGCCGGTGACGCCCCGGTCGTCTCGATCATCACCCCGACCTACAACCACGAGCGCTTCATCCGGCAGTGCATCGAGAGCGCGCTCGCCCAGACCGACCCGCGCTGGGAGCAGTTCGTCGTCGACGACGGCTCGACCGACGGCACCGAATCGATCGTCCGCGAATTCGATGACCCGCGGATCATCCATGTCCGGCTGCCGCACCGCGGGATCATGCACCTGGCCGAGTCGTACAACGTCGCCCTGGAGCGGTCACGGGGCGAGTTCATCGGCGTCCTCGAGGGCGACGACTGGTGGCCGCCGGACAAGATCGAGCGACAGCTCCGAACCTTCCCGGATGCCGACGTCGTCCTGAGCTACGGCGTCGTCGCGATCACCTCGGAGACGGGCGACCTGCTGTACCACGTCCCGAGCCAGCGGGTCATCCGCCGCACGAACGGCCAGCCGGCCGGCAACGCGATCCGGGAGCTCCTGCGCGACAACTACATCCCCGCCGGATCGGTGATGTGCCGGCGCGACGCGCTGGTCCGGGCCGGCGGCTTCTGCCAGCCGGACGACGTCCCGACGACCGACTATCCGACCTGGCTCGAGCTGTGCCGTCTCGGGCGGTTCGCGGCCACGACCGAGATGCTCGGCTACCAACGTCAGCACGCGGACCAGGTCACGACCTCGATGCGCAAGGAGATGGACTTCGCCCTCGACTGGGGCCCGCGGTTCGTCGCGCGTCTGCCGGACGCCGAACGCGAGGCGCTCGGCGTCACGGTCGACGAGGCGCGCCGGATCCAGCTCCAGCGCCACGCCCACATGGCCTACGAGCACGGCCGGGCGGCCCTCCGCGCCGGCGACGACCGGGTCGCCCGGGGCCGGTTCCGCGACGCCTTCCGCGACGGCGAGCTGGGGACGCGGCTGCGGGCCACGATCGGGTACGCGGCCGCAGCGCTCAGTCTCGATCTCGATCGGGCCGTCGACGCGGCCCACCGCGTCCTGGGGAGATGACGGCTGAACCCCCCGCGACGGGGGATGGCGGTCTGGTGGCGGCCCTCCGCCGGGCATACGGCGTCGGCCGCTGATGCGCGTCCTCGTCGTCGACCTGCTCTGCAACTCGCCGTACTACTGCGCGCCGCTTGTCCGCGCGCTGGCCGCGGCCGGCGCCGATGCCGAGCTCGCGAGCCCCGAGTTCCATCTCGAGGCGTCCGCCCTCGACGGCGTGCCGCGGCCGGCCTGGCTGGTCGATCTTGTCGTCCACGCCCGTCGTCCACGCGGACTGCGGCTCGCCGTCCGCTCGCTCGAGCTCTCGGCCAACCTGCTGGGCGCGCTGCGCCACATCGGCGCCGGGGCGTACGACGTCGTCCACGTCCAGTGGATCCCGTTCGAGGAACGCTCGACGGCGGTGATGCAGCTCCTCCGACGGGCGTGCCGCCGGGGCGGCGCAAGGCTCGTCCTCACGGTGCACAACGCCGTGCCCCACGACCGATCGGCTCCGAACCTCGAGCGGATCCGGCGGAACCTGGGGCTCGCGGACCTGCTCGTCGCCCAGACCGCATCGGTCGCCGACGACCTCGTCCGGGCGGGAACCCGAACCCCGATCGTGGTCATCCCGCACGGTCCCCTCTTCGGCGACCAGCCGGTGCCGGACCAGGCGACGGCCGCGGCGCGCCTCGGGCTGTCGCCGGATGGACCGACCGTGCTGTTCCTCGGCCTGCTCCGGCCGTACAAGGGCCTCGATCTCCTCGCGGACGCCTGGCCACGGATCCGGACCGCGATCCCGGCCGCGCAGCTGGTCGTCGTGGGGCGGCTGGCGGACGCCGGCGCGCGCCCCGACCTCGACCGGCTCGCCTCGTTGCCCGGCGTCGGCGTCCGGGAGGGCTACGTCTCCGTGCCGGAGATGGTCGACTACCATGCGGCGAGCGACGTCGTCGTCTTCCCGTACCAGCGGATCTCCCAATCGGGAGCGTTCATGACGGCCGTCGGTCTCGGCCGGCCGACCGTCATCACGCCGATCGAGGGCCTCCGCGAGCAAGCCAACGGGATGGACTCGGTGATCGTCGCCGCGGAGACCACCGGGCCGGCCGTCGCCGACGCGGTCGTCGAGTCGCTCCGGCGCGGCGAGTCGGCGATCGTCGCCGCCCGACGCGATCGGGACGCGATCGCGGGCTCGGTGGCCGGCTGGCCGGCCATCGCCCGTGAGACGATCGTGGCCTACGAGCGACCGGGCTCCGGAGGCGCAGCGGGCGCACCGGACGGCGCCCGATGACCGCCGGACGGGGACGCAAGGGGGAGCTGGTGGGCGAGGGGACCATCGTGAACGGCGCCGTCCCGGCGACGACGCCGGCGAAGAGGACGCGTGCCCCTGCCGCGCCGGCGCCGGCCGCGACGATCGCGGACCATGGCGCGACCTCTCGCCCGAAGCGGAGCCGCCGACCGCCGGCTGAGGGACCGGCCGCGCCGCCGCCGACGCTGACGGTCGGCGTCGCGACGCTGGATCCGATCCTCTCGTGGCAGGCCCGCTGCATCGAGCTGGTCGCCGCCGTCCCGGGCGTGACCATCCGGAGCTGGCTGCGCAGCGCCCCGACCGCGGCCGATCCGGGCACGGAGCCGACGGGGCCCCGGTCGACGGCCGAGATCCCGGCCGCCCTCCACGGCGTCCCGGCGATCGCCCGGCCGGCGGCGGCGAGTGACGACGCGGCGGGCGAGGCGGCGTCCGTCGACATCCTGCTCGACCTGACCGCGGCCGGGGTCGGCGAGCCGGGCTGGGCCACGGAGGTCTGGCGGTTCGGCTATGGGCCGGGCCATGACCGGAGAGCGGCCGGCTCGGCGCTCCTCAGCTACGTCCGCGGCTCGCGCGGGACCCCGGTGGCCCTCGTCCGCGAGGGCGATGGGGGCCTCTTGCGAGCGGGCGTGCTCCAGACGTCCTCGTGGTGGCGAGGGGAGCTGCTCGACCATTTCCTGACCGACGTCGTCGACTGGCCGGCCGACGCGATCCGGGACCGGCTCGCGACCGACCGCCCGGTCGCGCCGGCGCGACCGACGCCGGCGGCCGTGCCCGCAAGCCGGTCGAGCGCGATCCTCGACGTACCCGGCGGGCGGGCCGTGCTGACCCTCGGGGCCGTGGGGCGGCGGGTCGCCGGGCTGGCCGCCTCGATGCGCGAGCCGGACTGGCGAATCGGGGTCGTGCCGGCTCGGATCGAGGCGGCCCTGCGCGGGCCGCTTCCCGAGCCGACGTGGCTGCCGGCGCCGGCCGGCCACTTCCACGCCGACCCGTTCGGGCTCGTCCGCGACGGCACG
>DATBPR010000193.1:0-1872 GCA_036561285.1 Candidatus Limnocylindrales bacterium
CGCGACTCTCCGTCGAGGCCGGACACCTCGGTCAGGGAGATGACGTCCTTGACCGTCCAATTCGGGGCGGTCCCGTCGAGCCGGACCAGCTTGAGGTCGACGATCTGGCCCTGGATATGAAGGAACGCGATCGAGTCGCCGAGCGGCGACCACACGGGAGCCCACGACGCGCCGTCGTTGGTCAGCCTGGCCAGCTCGCGGCCGTTCGACGCGTCGAGGATGACCAGGTCGTTACCGAAGGAGCTGGTCTTGGTGGCGGCGACATAGAGGCCATCCGGGGAGAAGCTGGGTTCGAGGTAGCCCGGACCGGTCAACGGACTCGCCTTGCCCTTGCTCACGTCCCAGCGCCAGATGGCCGGCGCACCCTTCGGTCCATCGCGGGCATTCCGGACGTAGAGCAGCACCTTGCCGTCGGGTCGCCAGGCCGGATCCTGGTGGCCGAGCGGCGCCATCTCCGTCAGCTTCGGGACGGTCGATTTCTTCGTCGTCGTGTCGTAGAACTGCAGGACGACGTCGCTGTTCGAGGGGTCGGGCCGATCCGAGACCATCGCCAGGGTCCGGCCGTCCGGCGAGAGGACGGGCTCGCGGATCCATGACTGCCACGTGTAGCCGTTCTTGCTGACCTTGCCGCCGATGACCTGGACCGGGTCGCTGCTGCCGTCTGCAGGCACCTTCATGACGTTGGGGATCGTCATCTGATAGTCGCGAACCACGCCGCCCGACGGCCAATGGCCGATGCCATCGACCTCGCGGACGAAGTAGACGGTCTTCCCATCCGGGGACCACGACGGCATCGAGTCGTTGCCGCTCGTGGTCAGCTGATGCGTTTGCTTGCCCGTCTGGATCCAGATGTTGCCGGCCTTGGCATAGACGATCGAGCCGGCGAACGAGACCACATCCGGCGGGACGACGATGACGTTCGACGGTGCGGCCGATTGGAGACCGGCCGGGCCGTTATCGCCACCGCCGCCGCCATTCCCGATCCTCGTGTTGACGAACGGGACGTTGCCCTGGAGCAGGTCGAGAGTGATCAGCGCGACCACAAGGAGCCCGGCGATGGCAAGCCCCGGCGCGAGCCAACGCCCGGCCGAGCCGAGCCGGGACGGGAGCCCCGGTCGCGGTCCGGGCGCGGCGGAGCCCGTCACGGGACGATCCCGGCAAGGACGGGTCGCTCGACTGCCGGAGCGAGGAGGGCGGCCGCCTGCGGGTGACTGCCCGATGTCGCGACGTCGCGGATATCGAGCTGGAGCGATTCGAAGCCACCGAAGCGCCGACTGGTCAGGCGCGCCACGACGTCGAGCCGGTCGCCCTCGTGGACGGCCTCGGCGATATCCGATCGACCGAACGCGATCCCGTCGAGGACATCGCGCTCGCGCCGAAGCGTCAGCTGAGAGTGCCCGCCGGTCGCGGCGCGGACGCGGGTGACCGTCAGGCCGAGTACGGCCACCAGCGGATCGGGGTTGCCGGGACCGCATGGCGCCAGGCCGGCGAGCTCGCGGTAGAGGCCGTAGTCGACCTCGCTCGCAGGCAGCGCCAGGTCGATCGCGATCGAGACGCGCGGATCCGGCGGCGCGGTCTCCGCAGCGAGCCGCAGGAACCGGTCACGAAAGGCGTCCCACTTTTCGCGCGGCATCTCGAAGCCGGCCGCCCCGGCATGGCCACCGAACCGGGTGAACAGGTCGGCGCACGATTCGAGCGCGGCGCCCAGGTCGAGCGACCCGTCACTGCGGCACGAGGCCCGGATGACGTCGCCGAGGTCGGCACCGACGACGGCCGGCCGACCACGATCCTCGACGAGACGTGCCGCCACGAGACCGACGATCCCGACGCTCCACGGACCGTGGATGACGGTCGCCGGCTCACCGGCTCCGT
>DATBPR010000194.1:0-1587 GCA_036561285.1 Candidatus Limnocylindrales bacterium
GCGAAGGATGAGGAGGCTGACGACCGCGACCCACGCCGGGAGCACCAGGACGACCCAGTCCCAGATCGTCACGATCATCATCAGTACGATCCCGAACGCGTAGCCGGTCAGGGCGATCCAGCGGGGAAACGCGCGGCTCCGCAGGCCGACGGTGGCGAGCGAGAGGAGGAACACGGCGGCCGCCCGCGTCGACACCGCGAAAGCGAGCGTGTATGCCAGGGCCCGGACCAGGTCCACCTCTGCCTCGGTCGGCGGTCCGAGTCCGAGGTATCGGGACGACACCACGAGGCAGCCCGCGACTGCCGCGGTGGCGAACAGCGAGGCCACGAACAGCAACCCGCTGCCGAAGAAGACCGTCGCGAAGAAGCGGTCCTCGCGCTCGCCGATCTGGTCCCGGATGACCGCGACGAACCACAGGAACATGATTCCGGCGAACGGCAGGAGGTAGAGCGACCCGATCAGGAGCCACCAGTCCTGGCTCTCCCGGAAGAGGCGAAGGACCTGATCATCGCTGGCCGCGGTGATCAGCGGGGAGGTCCGGATCAGGATCAGCCCGACGGTGAAGAACGCCGCGAACAGGAGGCCGGCGATGCTCGCGGCCCAGGGCGCGCGGATCCGGGCGCTCGCCTCGTCGAGCGCGGCGACCGGATCGGGAGCACCTCCGCCGTCCATGAGCCCTCGTGTTCCAGGCCGATCGACGGCCGACTCAGCCTTCGGCCGAACGGATCTCGCGCGCTTTCCGCCACGGGACGACGCCGTCGAGCTCGATCTCGATCGAGAAGCTGAGGAACGTCCGCACGAGGACGATCAGCGCAAGGATGAGCGCGCTCTCGAGGGTCGGATCGATCGTGATCGTCTGCACGATGTCCGCGATGATCAGGATCTCCAGGCCGAGCAGAATCGACCTCCCGACGTCGCGGCGAGCCCCCTCGTACACGGCCTGCCTCGGCCCGGCCCGCAATGAGCCGGCCGCGCGAACGAGGGCGACGATCGACCCGATGGTCAGCACGGACACGCCGGCGATCTCGAAGCCGTGGACGATCAGCCCCATCAACTCCTCGTAGCGCATCCTCGCCGCCCTCCCTGGCCAGCCGCCGCTCAGCCGGGCCCCGACACCACCGCGAGCGAGTGCGGCCACCTTAGCAGCCACGATTGGGGCGGCGGGAGCTGCACGACTGCCTGGATCGATGTCGCGACGCCCCGCCGTCAGGCCGGCAACCCGCCGGGACGTTCGGCGGCTGCGACCCCGGGCCGGATGGGACATTCGGGCGTTTGACACCACCTCCGGGCTCGGGTGACGCTTGCCGCGTCAATCCGTTCCCGCTGGGGGTATCCGTGTCCCGCCGTTCCTTCCTCGCCCCGCTCGCCGCGCTGATCGCGATCCTCGCGATCGTCCTCGCGGCCTGCTCGTCGTCGGCGTCCCAGGCGCCCGCGCTCACCGATCCCAAGGAGATCCTGACCAAGACCGCCACGTCGCTGGCCGACGTCAAGACGGTCGAGATGACCGGCTCGTTCAGCGGCTCGGTCAAGGCCAACCAGCTCGGCAACATCGACCTCTCCACGATGACCTTGTCCGCCGCGATGGAC
>DATBPR010000195.1:0-3539 GCA_036561285.1 Candidatus Limnocylindrales bacterium
AAGTCGCGGACATCGATGCCGCGGTCGACCGAGCGACCTCGCTCGGCGCGAGCCTCCACCGCGGACCGGTTGACGTGCCGGAGGCCGGGATCCGGATCTGCCAGGTGCGCGAACCGGGTGGCGTCGTCTTCGGCATGCTCCAGCGCCTTCGATGATCCGCCGGCTGTTCGGCCGGCTCGGCGGCGGCCCGCGGGACGATCCCGACGCCGCGCGGATCCGCGCGGAGGGCCACCCGGGACGCGGCACCGTGGCGTCGGTTCGCCCAACGGGACGAACCCGCGGTGACCGCCGCGAGATCGAGCTGACCCTCGACGTCTCCCTCGGCCGGTCGCGGAACTTCCGCTGCGAGCTCCGGGCGCTGGTCACCGTTGCCGAGCTGGCCCGCCTTCGGCCGGGACAAGCGGTGCCGGTCGCAGCGGACCATGACGAGCCGGGCCATGTCGTGCTGGCATTCGATCTCGACGTGGTCGACCCGCGTGCGATCGCGGGGTTCGGGCCGTTCGCCGGCGGTCCCGGCGGCCCCAAGGCCGACGCCCCGCCCGGGGACTCGCCGGCTCCCTCCATGCCCGGAGAACGGCCACCCGACCCCTGATCCGAGGGCCCTGAAGCGGACTCGCGAGCGCCACACGGTCGCGCAAGGCGGCCCAGCCACGAAGTTTGTCAACAGTCTTGACATAGCCCCCGTGGCATGCGCACCATCCGACTTTGTCAAGTCTCTTGCCAAAGCCGGGCGCAGGAGAACGAGGGGTTGTCGCGGTTGGAGGAGGGTCCGTCCGCGTATGAGCGTCAGCGCGACCGTGTTGCCGGAGAAGGCGACGCACCAGCAAACGCGAACGTTCAACCAGCGTCTGGTGCTGCGCGCCCTTCACGACAGCAGCCCGCTGTCGCGGGCCGATCTGGCACGACTGACCGGCCTGACCCGGACGTCCGTCGGCGACCTCGCCGGAAGCCTCCTCGACGAGGGCCTGATCGAGGAGGTCGGCCGCGGCCGATCCAGCGGCGGCAAATCTCCGATCCTCCTTCGTGTCGCCCCGGACGGCCGTCACCTGATCGGCCTCGATCTCGGTGAGGCGCAGTTCAGCGGCGCGGTCGTCAACCTGCACGGCGACATCCTGCGGTCCATCCATCTGCCCCTCGAAGGGCGGAAGGGCGAAGCCGCTGTCGAGCTTGTCTATCTCCTTGTCGACGCCCTGCGCGCCGATGTCCGGTCTCCACTCCTCGGGATCGGCATCGGCGCGCCAGGCGTCATCGACACCCGCTCCGGAACGGTCCGCTGGTCGGTGAACCTCGACTGGGCGGACCTGCGCCTCGGGCCGCTCGTGGAGGATCGCTACGGGGTCCCGGTGGTCGTGGCCAACGACAGCCACGCGGCCGCTCTTGCGGAGCTGACCTTCTATCGGCGACCGCGACCGAACAACCTGGTCGTCATCAGGGTCGGCCGGGGCGTCGGCGCGGGGATCATCGTCAACGGTCAGCTGTTCCAGGGCGACGGCTACGGCGCAGGTGAATTCGGCCATGTGTCGCTGGGGCGCGACGGAGCGGAGTGCCGCTGCGGTCGCCGGGGCTGTCTCGAGACGCGGACCAGCATGCGGGCGCTGGTCGATGCCGCCCGGGCGGTGGAACCGACGATCACCAACGAGACCGGCCTCGTCGCCGCCTTCAAGACCGGCGTCGCGACCGTCCGGCGGATCGTTCTCGAAGCCGCCCGCGAGCTCGGGTTCGCCGTCGGCTGGCTGATCGGCGTGCTCAATGTCGGCAATGTCCTGCTGGTCGGCCCGGTGGCGGCGCTCGGCGAAGACTTTCTGGGCGAGGTGCGGCGCTCGGCGCGCTCCAGCGTCCTGGGATTGCTCGCCGGTGACACGCAGATCGAGTACGGCCACGTCCAGGACGACGTGGTCGTCCTGGGCGCGTCGGCGCTGCTCATGGAGCAGCAGCTGGGCCTCGGGTTGGTCCGATGATCGCGCTCAACGAGCCCGGGCTCGACGGCGCGCTGTTCGCGGGCGTCGACGTCGGGGGCACGAAGATGTCGGTGGTCGTCGTCGACGATCAGGATCGGATCCTCTACGAGCACGTCACGCCGACGGACCCGGCGTCGATCGTCGGCCAGATCGCCGGACTCGTCGACGAAGCCCGGGCTCACCTTGGGCAGGACGTCGCCGCGGTCGGCGTCGCGATCCCGGGCCACGTCGATCCCGTGTCGGGCTCGGTCAGCATGGCCATCAACCTGGGCATCACCCACCTGGCGCTCGGACCGATGCTGCAGGACGAGCTCGGCGTCCCGATCTTCGTCGAGCACGACGCCCGCGCGGCGGCGTGGTGGGTGAGCGAGCAATCGGCCCGCGGACCGGCGGCAATGCCGGCGAGCGTCGCCTTCCTGGCGATCGGGACCGGCATCTCGGCCGGTGTCGTCCTCGACGGAGCGCTGCTCCGCGGCGACAACAACTTCGCCGGCGAGGTTGGCCACGTCGTCGCCGACCCGGACGGAACCGTCTGCGCCTGCGGACTTCGTGGCTGTCTCGAGACGATCGCCGCCGGTCCGGCGATCGGTCGCCAAGCCGACGAGGCGATGGCCGCCGGTCGGAGCGGCGTCCTGTCGGCCCATTCGAGTGCCGGAGACGTTTTCCGGGCCAGCTCCGGGGGCGACGAGGTCGCGGTCGAGATCACCGACCGAGCGGCCGCCCACCTGGCCCGGGCGATCCGATCGCTGGCCCTGACCCTCGGCGTCAAGCGCTTCGTCATCGGCGGCGGCGTCGCGGCCGCCGGACCTGCCTTTCTCGCACAGATCCAATCGCATATCGCCCGCGAAGGCGCAGCCTCGCCTCTGGTGCAGGCGGCCCTGGGGGATGCGACCGTCGAGCTGTTGTCACCAACCGAGGCGCCGGGCGCCCGCGGAGCGGCGACGATCGCTCGCCACCGGATCGGCTTGGCTGAGCGAGAGGGGGTGGGCCAACGCTAAGGTACGCAGCGCAGTGTGTCGGAGTCGGAGCACCATGCCTCGACCGAGGGGAGCCATTCGTCATCCACATTCACGGTCGTTCGCAAGAGGAGGACACATGGAGAAGAGGCTGAAGACAACGTCCGCATTGGCGGTCGTTGTCATGACGCTGGTCAGCGCATGCGGGAGCAGCGCGACGCCATCGCCAAGCACGTCCAGCGCGCCGGCGGCATCCGCGCCGGCGGCATCCGCGCCGGCGGCATCCGGGGCGCCGGCGCCGTCCGCGGCGGCCGCGGCGAACCTGCCGACGGTCCCGACCGGCTACAAGGAGCTGGACGAAGCCCTGACCACGAAGGACTTCAACGGCAAGAAGGTCTCGATCCAGACGCAGTGGACCGGCGGCGAGGGCACCGGCTTCGCAGCCGCCATCGCCGACTTCGCCAAGGCGAGCGGGATCACCATCCAGGTCGACAGCATCGGCTCGAGCCACGAGACCGTGCTCAAGACCCGCATCGATGGCGGCAGCCCGCCGGACATGGCGGCGCTGGCGCAGCCGACCGGCGTGCTGGCGTACGCCGCCGCCGGCAAGGTCAAGGACATCGCA
>DATBPR010000196.1:0-2202 GCA_036561285.1 Candidatus Limnocylindrales bacterium
CGCCGATCTCGACGAGGCGCGGATCATCGAAGACCGCCGCCGGCGAGCCGTCCATCACGATGCGGCCGCCGTCGATCGCGAGGATGCGCGAACACAGGCCGTCCAGCAGGTCCGTCTTGTGTTCCGCGATCAGGAGCGACGTCCCGGTCGCGGCCAGCGAGCGGAGCGCCTCGCCGACGAGCCGCGTCCCGGCCGGGTCCAGCTGAGCCGTCGGCTCGTCGAGGATCACATGACGGGGCCGCATCGCGAGAAGCGAGGCGATCGCGACGAGCTGCGACTGGCCGCCCGAGAGCCGGGTCGGGTCGCGCCGGATGATCGCCTCGAGCCGGAGGCGGGCGATCGCCTCACGCGTCCGCTCGACCGTCTCCGCCACCTGGAGCCCCAGGTTCATCGGCCCGAGCGCGATCTCCTCGAAGACCGTCGCGGCGATCCCCGAGCGCTGGGTATTCGGGTTCTGGAAGCCGACGACGACCTGCTCGGCCAGCTGGTGCGTCGACAGCCCGGCCGTCGGCTGTCCGTCGATCGTGAGCGCGCCCCGCAGGGACCCGCCGATCGACGCGGGCGCCAGCCCCGACGCGACCAGGCAGAGCGTCGACTTGCCCGCCTCGTTCGGCCCGACCAGACCGACCATCTCGCCGTCTTCGAGGCGGAGATCGACGTCGTGGAGGACCTCGTTCTGGTAGCCGGCATAGCGATAGGAGACCCCGGACAGCTGCAGCATCGGCGGCTCAGAGGACCTTGGGAAAGGTGCCGGTGAGCCGCGCCACGATGCCGGCGAGCAGGACCACGAGCAGGATCGCCCGCACGACCAGCTGGGTCCGCGTGTCGGGCATCCGCCAGAGCAGGTGGCGCCTGCCGGGCTTGCCGAACGCACGGACCTCCAGGGCGAGGCTGCGCTCCTCGACCTCTGTCAGCGACGAGAGGATGACCGGGGCCGCGAGCGGCAACAGGCCGCGGAGCCGGGCCCGGATGCTGCCCTCCGTGTCGAGGCCGCGCGCGCGCTGGGCGCTGGCGATGACGCTCGCCCGCTCGACCATCGCCGGCACCGACTCCAGCGTCGCGGCGGCCACGAACGCGAACCGCGGCGAGAGCCCGCGACGCTCCAGATCGAGGACGAAGGCGCGGGGCTCCGTCGTCAGCCCGAACAGCCCGATCGACGTCGAGATCGCGAAGAGCCGGACGAGGGTCTGGGCCGCGAAGTCGACGCCTTCGACCGTGGCGTCGAACGGCCCGATGGTGAAGAGCACGTGGGTGCCCGCGCGCGTGAACACGCTCACGAGGACGACCGAGATCGCGATCGGCAGCGTGAGGAGCGCCGAGATCCGCACCAGCCGGCGAGCCACGCCCGCGACGGCCGCAGCGGGCAGGATCGCCAGGAAGATGATCGCCAGCGGGCCGACGTAGCCCCCCACGACGAAGGCGCCGAGTGATTCGACGGTCGCGATGACCGCCTTCGTCAGCGGGTTCAGGCGGTGATAGGGCGACGGAGTCGACGGCGCGAGGCTCGCGAGGAAGGCCGCGTCGTCGACCGGGAGGGCGGCGGCGCCGGCCGAGAGCTGTTCCGCGCCTCCGGTGGCCGAGGGTTCGATCGGCGGGCTCCCGACGACGTCAGGACTCGCTCAGACCGACGGCCTGCTCGCCCTGCGGGAACCGGGCGACGAACCGCCGGCTGAGGGCGCCGAGGATCGCGAAGACGACGAAGAAGGTCAGCGTCTTGTCGATCGGGTCCGACAGCAGGCCCTGCTTGAGCACCGCCGACTGGAGATCCGAGCCGGCCTGCTGGAAGGCCGCCACGAGGACATCGGTGCCCGAGCCGGTGACGCCACCGAAGAAGACGGCGGAGATCGGTGCCGAGATGATCGCGGACAGGATGCCGCAGAACAGCCCGGCGACGAAGACGTACGCCGCACCGAGATCGCGCCGCAGGAACAGCAGCGCGAGCAGCCCGACCAGCGCCCCGATCAAGAGCAGCGCGACGATCCAGCCCATGAGGACGAAGAAGGTCGGCGCGTTCGGATCCCCGTTGAAGAAGGTGTACCCGCTCGTGTAGAAGGGGATGAACCCGTAGATGCCGATGACCGCGACCACGGCGATGACCACGATCGCACCGATCGCGAGCTTGGACGTTGGGGTGTTGGGCCGGCTCCGGAAGAACCCGAGCCGGCCGGCGATCCCGGCGACGAGGCCGATCTCGACGGCGAC
>DATBPR010000197.1:0-3412 GCA_036561285.1 Candidatus Limnocylindrales bacterium
GACTCGCTCGACGGGACGGCTGCGTCCCGCGGGCTCACGGCCAGCCACCTCGCCGAACGTGCGGCGACGGCCGGGACGGATCTCATCCTGCTCACCGGGTCGGAAGCGTCGAGCCAGGGGGCGTTCGACGCGCTCCTCGCCGACGCCATGGCCGGCAAGCTGCCGCTCCCGGCGCTCCAGGCCTCGTCGAACCGGATTCTCGGCCTGAAGGCTGCCGGCTGAGTCTGTTCGCGATCTGGCGGACGACTCGGCCTCGGTACCATGGCCGCGATGGACGATCGGACGCTGTTGCCGCCCTGGGACGCGGAGCCGGGCACCGGCCCAGGGGATGGCCAGCACTCGCCGGAGCCGAACGCGCCCGGGACGTTCGGCCTGCGGATCCTCAACGTCAGCGAGGTCGCCCGCGCGATCCGCGAAGCCGTCCGCGCCGATCCGCTCCTGGCCGACGTCTGGGTGGAGGGCGAGGTCGGCCGGGTCACGGTCAGCAGTGCCGGTCACGCCTATTTCACGCTCAAGGACGCCCGCAGCACGCTGAGCTGCGTCTGGTTCAGCGACGATCGCGCGCGGTCGGTCTTCCAGCCGCAGGCGGGCCTCCGGATCGTCGTCCACGGCCGGATCGACCTGTTCGAGCAGCAGGGCGCGGTCCAGCTCTACGTCGAATCGATCCAGCCGGCCGGCTTCGGCGACCTCGCGATCCGGTTCGAGGCCCTGAAGGCGCGCCTCGACTCCGAGGGCCTCTTCGCCCAGGATCGCAAGCGGCCGCTCCCGCAGCGGCCCAACACGATCGCCGTCATCACGAGCCCGACCGGGGTCGTCTGGCACGACATCGCGACGGTGCTCGCCCGGCGCTGGCCGATGACGCGGGTGCTCCTCGTGCCGTGCCGTGTCCAGGGGGAGGGGTCCGCGGAGAGCATCGTCCGAGCGTTCGGCCGGCTGGAGAGCTGGCTCAAGATCCTGGATCGCGACGGACGGGTCGACGAGGCGCCCCAGCTGACCATCCTCGCGCGGGGCGGCGGCTCGCTCGAGGACCTCTGGTCGTTCAACGACGAAGGGGTCGTCCGGGCGGTCGTCGCGCACCGGCTGCCGGTCGTCACCGGTGTGGGCCACGAGGTCGACGTGACGCTCGCCGACTTCGCGGCGGACGTCCGGGCGGCGACCCCGTCCGCGGCGGCCGAGCTGGTCGTGCCGGACCGCGCCGAGTGGCTCGGGTCCTTCCGGCGGGCCGGCGATCGAACGGCTGCTGCGGCCGCCCGGCTGCTCGATGCCGTCCGGCGCGAGCTGGCGGTGGAGCGGCGAGCGCTCGACCGGCTGGATCCGCGAGCCCAGCTCGTCGCGGACCGCGAGCGCGTCGGGCTCCTGCTCGATCGGGCCGTTCGCGTCGCGGAGATCGCGATCGAACGCCGCGCGACGTCGCTCCGGGCAGCCGGCGCCGACGCGCCTCGCCCGCTCCTCGCCAGGATTGCTGCCGCCCGGGCCACGCTGAACGCAAGCTCATCGGCGCTGGCCATGCTCGGCCCGCAGGCGACGCTCGACCGGGGCTACGCCATCGTCCGCCGCTCGTCGGACGGCACGATCGTCCGCCGTCCGACGGACGCTCCCGCCGGCACCGGCCTCTCGATCCGCGTCGCGGCGGGCGACCTGACCGCGACGACCGAGGGCTCCGCCTGAGCGACCTCGTCGTCTTCGTCGGCATCGTGGCCGTCGTCCTCGTCGTCGGCGTGGCCGTTGGTATGCTCGTCGCGCGGCCGCTGGCGCGCATGAGCGAGGACGACGAGACGCCCGATGACGACTGAACCGACGACCGATCAGCCCGTTCCGGCTTCGAGCGTGGATACGGGAGCCGCCGTCGAGGGTCTGTCCTTCGACGACGCGTTCGCCCAGCTCCGGGCGGTCGTCACGGAGCTCGAGGCCGGCGGGCTCTCGCTCGAGGAGACGATCGCCCGGACGGAGCGGGCCGTCGCGCTCCAGCGTCATTGCGAGCGGCTCCTCGGCGAGGCGGAGCTGCGGATCCAGCAGCTGATCGCCCGACCCGGCGGCGGTCTCGACATCCGCGAGATCTCGGCCGACGAGGCGACCGAAGGCTAGTCCTCCGGCTGGACCGCTAGCGCCGTCCCCGGCGGCCGGCGATCACCAGGGCCGCGATCGCCACGTAGCCGCCGACCGACAGCAGCCCGATCGGGCGCTGCTGGGTCTCCCAGACGAACCGGTTCGCGATGTCGTTGAGCGTCTGGCAGCCCGGTCCCGCCTGAACCTGCGAGTCGCACGGCGGCGAGCTCGTGAGCGACGGGGTGAGCAGCAGCACACCGAGAACGAGCAGCGTCCAGCCGACCACGACCAGCACGATGACCGGCAGCCGGATCATCCCGGCAGGATGTTGTGGTTGAACCGGAAGACGTTGTCCGGGTCGTATCGCCGTTTCACGTCCACGAGCCTCCGCCAGCGCTCGTCGCCGTACGCGGCACGCACCCGGTCGGGCGTCTCGTCGATCGGCGAATAGTTGACGTACCCGGCCCCGTTCAACGACGCGGGCTCGAGCAGCGCGGCGACCCGCCTGGCCCAGCCGATCGCGCGGTCGTCGTCCGCATGCGTTTCCCAGATCGCGAGCGCGCTGGCGTTCCATGCCGCCGCCCGCTGCCCGAAGGCGGCGCCACCTTCCGGCTCGATCCGTCCGGCGCCGACGATCCGCTCGAGAAGGATGAACGCGCTCCCGACGGCGTCTTCCGCGCCGACCTCCTGCACGAGCCGGACGAACAGGTCCAGATCGAGCGCGCGGAGGAAATGGCCCTTCCAGTAGTGGTGAAGGCCGAACGGCAGGATCCCCGCGAGTGCCTGGAGATCGAGGTACGTCGCCGGTCGGAGCTCGTCGACGAGGACCGGCAGGTCGCGCCGGAGGAGGTCGAGGATCGGTCCGGGGTCCGAGCCGTCGACGATCCCGTAGAGGAACGTGATCGCCGGCTCGCCGCTGTCCTCGCGCCGGTGAAGGCCGAACGTCGGCAGCCCGGCCGTCGGGTGCTCGGCGGCGAGCCGCTCCGTCCGCTCGAACACGGCCGCGGCCGCGGACGCCGGATAGACGATCTGGCCGCCGATCATCGGGGCCACGGGCAGCAGGCGGTACGTGAACCGGGTGACGATGCCGAAGTTGCCGCCGCCGCCGCGGAGCGCCCAGAGCAGCTCCGGGTCGCCGGCCGGCCCGGCGATCACGACGGTGCCGTCGGCGGTCACGACCTCCGCCTCGACCAGGTTGTCGCAGGTCAGGCCGCCGACCGGCATCAGCCAGCCGATCCCGCCGCCGAGCGTCAGGCCGCCGATGCCGGTGTCGCCGAACGTCCCGCCGGGGACGGCAAGGCCGAAGGCGAATGCCGCGGCGTCGACGTCGTTCCAGAGGGCGCCGCCGCCGGCATGGCCGAGCCGC
>DATBPR010000198.1:0-2763 GCA_036561285.1 Candidatus Limnocylindrales bacterium
GCGATCGGCCTCGGGATCGTCCAGAGCATCAACATCAGACAGACGCGCGCGGAGTGGTGAGCCGCGCGTCCCACGGCGCGCGCGACACCTGACCAGGCTCTGATGCACGACCTCGAGGCACTGGCGCCGCTGTGGCTGCTCGTCGCGCTCCTTGGTGCTTCGATCGCCGTCGCGATCCTCACGCGGCGCTGGAACCTGCCGACCTCGGTCGTCCTCGTCGTCGTGGGCCTGATCATCGCCCTCGCACTGCCCGCGCTCCACGTGTCCCCCGCGGTGCTCGTCCGGCCGGAGCTGCTCCTCGCCATCGTCCTGCCGGGGCTGGTCTTCGAGGCGGCGTTCCGGGCGGACCTCGGGACGATCCGCCCGGCCGCACCCGCCATCCTCATGCTCGGGATCCCGGGCGTCGTGGTCGTCGCCGGGATCGTCGCCGTCCTTCTGTCGGCGACGACGGGCATCAGCCCGGGCGAGGCCTTCCTCGTCGGGTCGATGGTCGCCGCCACCGATCCCGCGGCCGTCCTGGCGACGTTCCGGCACCTGCCGGTGCCCGCCCGGCTCGCGACGCTCGTGGAGATGGAGAGCCTCGTGAACGACGGGACGGGGATCGTCCTGTTCGCCCTGGCGCTCGACCTCCTGGCAGGTCACGGGTCATTCGGCATCGCTCTCGTGTCGTTCGTGGTCGTCGTGGTCGGCAGCAGCCTCCTCGGCGGGGCCCTGGGCTGGGCGGCCGTGCGCCTCGTCGGCCGCGTCGATGAGCACGTCGTCGAGCTGACGATCACGATCGTGCTCGCCTACGGGACCTATCTTCTGGCGGACACCCTCGGTGGGTCCGGGGTGATCGCGACCCTCGTTGCGGCGGGCGCGTTCGGTGCGGGGGCGCGTGGAGCGCTGACCGACCGGTCGCTCGCCGCCATCGACTCCGTCTGGGAGCTCGTCGCGTTCCTGCTGACCGCGAGCGTCTTCCTCCTCGTGGGCGTGTCCATCGTGCCGGGAACGCTCGTCCACGCAGTCGGGCCAATCGTCTGGGGCGTCGTGGCCACCCTCGTCGCCCGCGGGGTGGTCGTCTACGGCCTGCTCGGCGGAGGGTCGCGACTCGTCGGCCGGATGAGGCGGCGCCCCGCGGTCGACGATCCGTCCGGGGGAGACGAGACCCCGGGTTCGGGCCTCGGCCTCGGCCCCGTCCCGACGTCCTGGCTCCACGTGCTCTTCTGGGCCGGGCTGCGCGGCGCGGTCTCGGTCGCCCTCGCCCTGTCGCTCCCACCGGATCTGCCCAACCGCGAGCTGCTCCAGGGGATCACCTTCGGGATCGTCCTGTTCACGCTGCTGGTGCAGGGGACGACCGTGAATGCCGTGGTTCGCCGGTCCGGCGCGCTGGCCACCGAACCACGCCGGGATCGGGCGCCGGTCGCGACGGCCGATCGGGCCTAGCGGCGGAAGAGCCCGCGCCGCTGGGTGTCCGTCGTCGCGCTCCGGCGACGGCCCGACTTCCGGAGGAGCACATCGATCTCGTCGCGGTAGGGCCGCCCGATGGGCATCCGGTCCAGCCACTCGATGTAGTCGACGTCCCGTCGGGCGACCTCGCCGAGCGACCAGCCCGCGTACCGCCCGAACCCGAGGACGGTCCCGGACGGATCGCCCGGTGGCGGGCCGGCGGCCCCATAGCCGTCGGCCGCGCGCATCCGCGACGGGTCGTATCCGCCCCCGACCGAGGAGCGACCGCTCGACCAGTCCGAGGAGACGGTCTCCGGGGGTCGCTCCGCCGGGCCCGACGACGCGCCTCCGTGCTGGGGTGGCTGGGCCGGCCGCGATCCGGCGGCCGCGCGGGCCTGCCGGGTCGCATCTTCGGCCTGCCGGGCGCCTTCTTCCGCGTGCCGGGCGATCCGTCGCTCGCGATCGACAGCCGCCCGGCTGGCTGGATCGCGCAGCAGCTCCCAGGCGGCGTTGATCGAGGCCATCCGGGCCGAGCCGTCCGGCCCGGCGACGTCGGGGTGATACTTCTGCGCCAGCCTTCGATAGGCGGCCTGGATCACCTCGTCCTCCGCCTCGGGATCGACCTGGAGGACTTTGTACGGATCCATCGCGCGGGAGACTAGCAGACGTGAATCGGCCGCCCGAGCCCGCGCCACCCGGCGAGCCGCGGCAGCGATGGCGCATCACCTTCGCCCGCGATCCCGTCGCCGCGGACGCGGTCGGGCGCACGCTCCTCGAGGCGTGGCAGGACGCGGTCGCGTCGACGGGCCTGCCGGTCGCCCGCCAGGTCGACTCGAGCGGTCGGATCCGGATGGCCTTCGCGGCGCCGCTTCCCGCGGCCGCTCGCGGCGAGCGGGAGTGGGCGGACCTCTGGCTCCTCGAACGCCTGCCTGCCTGGCACGTCCGCGAAACGCTCGAGCCGCGATTGCCCGCCGCGCACGCCTGGGTCGATGCGGAGGACGTCTGGCTCGGTGCGCCCGCCCTCGCCGGACACGTCGCCCTGGCCGATTGGCGGATCGAGGTCGAGCCAGTCGACGCAACCGCGCTGGACGCATTGACCAGGGCGGCGATTGCGCTCACTTCCGCCCGCGCGATCCCCCGCGTCCGCACGAAGGGCACCGAGCAGAAGGCCTACGACCTCCGACCGCTGCTCGCCGAGGTGGCGGTCGAGGCGAGCGGCGATCGGGTCGTCGTCCTGGCGCGGACGCGGTTCCACTCCGAGCTCGGATCCGGTCGACCCGAGGAGGTGGTCGCCGCGCTCGCGGATGCCTCCGGCGTGCCGCTCGCGATCGCCGC
>DATBPR010000199.1:0-13537 GCA_036561285.1 Candidatus Limnocylindrales bacterium
GCCGACCACTCCGACTTTCGCGCGGACCCGTGGCGGCGCCTCGCCGGCACGCTCCGAAGCTACCTCACGATCGTCTACGGGACGACCGCGACCGCCCGCGGCGAGATCCGGCGGCTCAACGCGCTCCATCGCGGCATCACCGGACCCGGCTACGCGGCACGCGACCCGGAGCTCTCGCTGTGGGTCCACGCCACGCTCGTCGAGTCGACGATCGTCGTCGCCGACGCCTGGCTCGAGCCCCTGTCGCGGGATCGCCGCAGCCGCTACTACGCCGAGACGCTGCCGATCGGCCGGGCCTTCGGGATCCCATCGGCTCTCCTCCCGCCGGACCTCGAGGCGTTCGATCGATATGTCGCGGACGCGATCGGCCCGGCCGGGCCGGTCCGGGTCGGCGAGATCGCCCGGGACCTGGCGTGGACGGTCCTGCATCCGCCGCTCGGCCCGGTGCTGCCGCCGCTCGCGGCCATCCCGCCGGCGGTCTACGCCTGGACGCTCTGGCCGTCCCTCGGGCTGCTCCCGCCGACGATCCGCGACGCCTACGGGCTGCGCTGGGGGCTGCGGGAGCGGGCCGCGTCGGTGTGGCTGACGACCGCGTGGCAGGCGTGGCGGCCGATCCTCCCGCCGGCCTTCCGCCAGATGCCGCAGGCGCTCGCGGCGGATCGTCGCCTCAGACGCTGATCCGGCTCCCCGTGCGGACGGATTGCGAGGCGGCGTCGGCGAGCGCGGTCACGCGGCCGGCGACGGGTTGAGCACGAAGTCGAAGTCGAGCGAGTACGACGGCTCGGCCCCGCCCGCCTCGGGATCGTGGCGGACCCAGTCGGCGACGAGGCTCGAACGGACGCCGAACACGGCGTCGGAGTCGAGGTAGACGTCGCCGTCACGGAAGACGTGGGTGATCAGGCGCTCGTAGCCGGGCGCCTCGATCTTGAAGTGCACGTGGGCGGGCCGCCAGGGATGCCGGCCGAGGGCCTCGAGCAGCGTTCCGACCGGCCCGTCGTGGGGAATCGGGTAGTGCTCGGGGAGCACGGAGCGGAAGTGGAACCGGCCGTCGGAATCCGAGCGGAGCTGGGCCCGGCCGCGGGCCTCCGGCTCGCCGCTCGGGGCGGGCAGCTGGACGTCGTAGAAGCCGTCCTCGTCCGATTGCCAGACATCGATGACGGCATCCGCGACCGGGTTGCCGTCGAGGCCGAGCACCCGGCCGCGGACGACGCTCGGAGCGCCGGGCGCGCCGTTCGCGATGTCCGCGCCGTTCTCGACCTTCGGCGCCCCCTCGACGAAGAACGGGCCGAGGACGGTCGACTCGGTGCAGCCGGCGGGCTTCGTGTTGTTCTGGGCGGTCACGAGCATCGACAGCCCGAGGACGTCCGACAGGAGGATGAACTCCTGGCGGCGATCGTCGGTGATCCGCCCCGCCTCGGTGAGGAAGCGGATCCCGGCGAACCACTCGTCCTCGGTCAGCGAGACCTCACGGGCGAAGTCGTGGAGGTGCCGCACGAGGCTCGACATCACCTCGAGCAGCCGCTCGTCCCCGCATTCCGCCATCGCCGCCAGGACGGCCGGCGTGATCGTCTGCTCGTCGATGTTGCGCACGGCGCGATCTCCGTCGGGTTCGATGGCCGGATCGCCTCAACGATAGAGGCCATCGACCGACGGGACTGCGCGGCGGCCGCGGATCGTCGGATCAGCGCGGCCGTCGCGGAACGGGTCGGATCAGCTCGGCACGCCGAGCCAGCTCCGCCCGCCGTCGTCGCTGACGACCAGCACGCCCGTCGGCCCGACGGCCGAGCCGAAGCCGGGATCGTCATCGGTCTGGATCGGTCCGTTGCCGGACGGGGCGAGGTTCACCATCGTGGCGTCCTCGTTCACGACCTGGACCGTCAGCGGCCCGGGGTTGGTCTGCGGCCCGATCACCTGGATGTCGTGGCGCCCGTCGGAGACCTGCCCGTACGGCAGGTTGCTCGCGTCGCCCGCGACGCGCGTCCAGGTCCGGGCATCCGTCGAGGTCCAGCCGAGCGTGCCGTTGGGCAGGCCCTGCGTGACCAGCAGGGCTCGATCCGAGAGTGCCTGGACGGTGAACGTCGCGCTCGCGATCGTCGAGGCGCCGGGGAGCGA
Source organism: Candidatus Limnocylindrales bacterium (assembly GCA_036561285.1). Lineage (GTDB taxonomy): Bacteria > Chloroflexota > Limnocylindria > Limnocylindrales > CSP1-4 > CF-46. The sequence continues at coordinate 2,113 of DATBPR010000199.1, forward strand.
GGCGCGGGTCCACGAGGAGCCGTCGGGGGAGACCCACGTCGCCCCGTGGATATGGGCCGGGCCGCCGCAGCCGCCCTCCCCGAGGACGGCGCCGGAGAGGACGAAGCCGTCGTCGAAGCTGGCGACGCTGTCGAGGACGAGCTTGCCGCTCGAGACCTTCGGGAGGGGCTTCGTCCGCCACGTCGCGCCGTCGTCGGAGGTCCAGATCTCCTGGGTCACGCCATCCGCCTTGGTGCCGAGGGCGATGAACCCGGCTGGACCTCCTTCGACCGCTTGGACGGACCCGGAACGGAAGTCCTTGGGAAGCGCCACCCGCGTCCAGCTCGAGCTGTCCGGGGAGGTCCACAGCGCAGTCAGGGGCTCGGGGCCGCCGCACGTGTCGCCGAACGGAAAGCCCAGGGCGAGGAGCCCGTGCGGGCCTTCGACGATCGTGCTGATCTCGATCATGCCGTTTAGACCCGACGTGTTCATGGTCGTCGGGTCGGACCAGCTGACGCCGTCGGGCGACACGGCGGTCCGGATGACGACCGGAATGCTGTTGCCGTTGGAGTCGGACCCGCCGTTCTGCTGCAGGGCGATGTAGCCGCCGCTCCAGCCCTGGACGGTCACGTTGTGCGGGCCGAGCGGCGTCTTGCCCAGCGGGACCCAGCGGAGGGCGGTCCAGCGGCCCGCGGGCGCCGGGCCGACCGCCGTCGCTGCGGACGGCGACGGCGCGGCCGACGGGATCGCCGTCGGCGTGGGAGCCGGCGTCGCGGGCGGGGCGCTCGGCGCGCCCGACGGAGCGACGCTCGGCGTCAGGGAAGCGGGTGGGACCACCGACGCGCTGGCGGCGGCCGTGCAGCCGGCGCTGGTCACGAGGACGAAGGCGAGGAGCCAGGCGGAGTGGCGAAGGGTCCGGCTCGAGGAACGGGCGGCCATCTCGGGTATTCCCCCACAGGTGTGCGGAGCTGATCGGGCGGTCTGACGCGCATCGCGCACGGCGCGTGACTGCTCGCTCTTCGAGTGTCGGCCAGATGTCAGGCGCGACGAACGAGGTGTTCGCCCCGATCAGTCGGCGGGGATGCGGAGCCGGTCAGTACAGGGTCGGGAACCGCGGCCTGAACCGGACCGAGAGGACCAGCGACGTGTGCGCGTCGAGCGTCGACAGCAGCGCCTGCGTCGTGGCGATCTTGAACCGGTACGTCGTGAGGTAGTCGCGGAGGGCCGCGAACATGTTCGAGGTCCCCATCGACTTGCGGGTGTCGTCGAGCAGGTTCCCGCCCTGGATGTAGATGTCCTCGTAGTAGCAGGCGCTCGAGTACTGGTAGATCGTCAGGTCGAGCCGGGCGGTCGAGCAGCGGGAGGAGCGCCGCAGGCCCGTGACATAGCGGGCGACGAAGTCGGCGACGGCTTCGTCGGCGTAGGGCTGGCGTGCCTGGTCGTTGCCGACGATCCGGTAGAACCACTGGTGGGCGGTCTCGTGCGCGACGAGATACGTCAGGCTGCCGGCTCCGGTCGGGATCCAGGTGAGCCCGGGCGACTCCATCCCGTAGCCGCCGGCGATCTGGGCGAGGTCGTAGGTCCGGTAGGGGTACGGCCCCAGCAGGGCCGCCTCGCGGCTCAGCGCCCGTTTCGCGGCCGCCATCACGCTCGAGGACGGGAAGCCGGGCCGGCCCCAGACGTGGATGACGACGCCGTTGACCGTGGCCGACTGCAGCCGGTAATCCGTCGCCGCGGTGAACGCGAAGTCGCGGACGTTGCGGGCTTCGAATCTCTTCGTCAACGCGCTTCCGCCGACCTGCTCTCCGGTCGTGGCGTAGACGAGGCGCCGGTCGCTCACGATGGTCACCCGGACCAGGGGGCTCACCCCGGTCACGAACGGGTCGCCGTGGTTCGGCCGGTTGAACGCGGTGGGCCGGCTGATCCAGGGCAGCCAGCGGTGGGCCTCGAGGATCCCGTTGGTCCGGGTGAACAGCCAGTTCGAGCCGGAGGTCGTGCTCCGCAGGGTCGCCCGGTAGGACACCCGGACCTGCGTCGACGCGCCCGGATCGAGGATCCCGCCGAGCGGGAGGTGGATCGTCTGGTCGCTGACCGTCGGATGGACGGTGTGGCCGTCGACCGACGCGCCCGTGATGGCCATCCCGCCGAGACGGGCCACGATCGTGTTGAGCTCGAGGCGGTCGATCGCGATGCGCGACGTGTTGCGGATCGCGATCGTCTCCGAGACGCGGAACGACCGCGTGCCGTAGTTGAGCGTGACGGTCGCCGTGTATTCGGCCGTCAGGTCCATCGACGTGGCGTTGACGCTGCCGGAACGGACGCCGTCGGCTGCCGGCTGCGACGCGGCGGCCGAAGCGGCCGATGGGCTCCGCGGCGAGGCGTCCACGGACGCCGCGGGCACGCCGATCAGGACGACGAGGAGGGCCAGGCTCGCGAGCGCCGGGCGGGACCGGTTCCGGGCCATGCCCGAATCGTACCGATAGACTGCGCCCGTGGCCACCACCGCCGCGTCCGCCTCACCGGCGCCCGTCTCCCCGGACGCGGGCGCGGCCCTGCTCCGGGCGATCGCGGCCGCTCTGCCCGACCTGCGCCTCCTCACGGACGCGGTCGACCGCGAGGCGTATCGCAACGACGAGACCGCCTACCTCCAGGCGGGCCTGCCGCTGGCCGTCGCCCTGCCCGAATCGACCGCGCAGGTGTCGACCCTCGTCCGCCTCGCCGCGGAGCACCGCGTGCCGATCGTGCCGCGCGGCGCCGGTTCCGGGCTGAGCGGTGGCGCCGCCGGGATCGAGGGCGGCCTGACGATCGCGCTGACCCGGATGGACCGCGTCCTCGAGATCGACCGGGCGAACCTCGTCGTCGTCACCCAGCCCGGGATCCTCAACGCCGAGCTCAAGCGCCAGGTCGCCGAGGCCGGCCTGTTCTACGCCCCGGACCCGGCGAGCTACGAGATCTGCTCGATCGGCGGCAACCTCGGGACCAACGCGGGCGGGCTGTGCTGCGTGAAGTACGGCCAGACCCGCGACAGCGTCCTCGGTCTCGAGGTCGTCCTCGCAGACGGGCGGGTCATCCGGACCGGTGGCCGGAACGTGAAGGACGTCGCCGGCTACGCGTTGACGCACCTGTTCGTGGGATCGCAGGGCACGCTCGGGATCATCACCGAGGCGACGCTCCGGCTCCACGTCGCGCCGCCCCAGCGGTCCACGCTGCTGGCGTTCTTCCCGTCCCTCGCGGCCACGGGACAGGCTGTCGCCGCGATCGTCGGCGCGGGGCTCCACCCGGTGACCCTGGAGCTCCTCGACCACGAGACGATCCTCGCGGTGGACGACGCGTTCCAGCTCGGGCTGGAGCGGGATGCGGCAGCGATGCTCCTCGTCGAGAGCGACCTGCCGGCGACCGCCGCGGCGGCGGAGCTCGATGCCGCGGCAGCCGCCTGCGAGGCGAACGGCGCATCGAGCCTGGTGCGCGCGGAGGACCCGACCGAGGCCGACTGGCTGCGCCAGGCTCGACGGCTTGCCCTGCGGGCGCTTGAGAAGCAGGGGACCGTCCGGATGGAGGACGTCGGCGTGCCGCGCGGTCGCGTGCCGGAGCTGCTCGTCGAGATCCAGGCCGCGGCGGACCGCCACGGCGTCCGGGTCGCGACGTTCGGCCACGCCGGCGATGGCAACCTCCACCCGAACTTCATCTTCGACCACGACGACCCGCGCGCTCCGGAGCTGACCCACCTCGTCCGGGACGAGATCTTCGCGGCCGCCCTCCGCCTGGGCGGCACGGTGACGGCCGAGCACGGGATCGGCCTGTCGCGCCGGGAGGCGCTGGTCGACCAGGTCGGGCCGGACGTGATCGACGTGATGCGGTCGATCAAGTCCGCCCTGGATCCGCTCGGGATCCTGAACCCGGGGCGCGTCATCCGGGACTGACGGCCGGTCCCGCCCGGCTCAGCGCCTCCGTCGCGTCCGCGGCCCCTCCAATGGAGACTCCCGTCCGCGTCGGTCGCGCCATCGTTTCGCCCAAGCGGAACGATCACCCCTCGCGGTCTCGACACCGTCATGGCATGGCCCGGAACGGCGATGTCGCTTGGCCGAAACGACCACGCTGTCGGCGTCGAGGGCACCCTGTCGCGCGAGACGGCGGCGCCGGACCGGCCGCCCGGGTTGACGCCGCATGGCCTCACAGCCACACTTGCACATCTGTATTGGACAAATGTGCAGGCGAGGTTTCCGCGGAGTCGTGTCCGACGTCCAGCAGCTGATCCAGGCGAGCCGTCTCTACTACGAGCTCGGTGAGACACAGTCCCGCGTGGCCGAGATCCTCGGCGTGACCCGGCCGCAGGTCTCACGGCTGCTCAAGCGCGCCCGGGCCGAGGGGATCGTCGAGATCCGGATCGTCGACGGGACCGCGGTCAGCTCGGCCGCCGGCGAAGAGCTCCGCCGGCGCTTCGGCCTCGCTTCGATCCACCTGTCACCGGCGCTCGCCGGGCCCGAGGACGTCAGCCGGCGGATGATCGGCCGTCTCGGGGCAGAGGTCCTGCGGGGCGCGATCCGCGACGGCGCCGTCGTCGGCCTCGGCGACGGCGCGTCGATCTCGGCGGTCGCCGACGCCCTCGCCGCCGAGGAGCCCCTCCACGAGACGGGCGCGACCGTCGTCCCGCTGTGCGGCGGCTACTGGTTCACCGGTCCGGCACGCGAGCCGTTCCGGCGGGTGGCGGACGGCATCGGCGGCCTGCCGATCGGGCTCCTCGCACCGGGCCTCGTCGACGATCCGGCCACGAAGCGCTCGCTTGTCGCGCACGCGGGCGTTCGACGGATCGCCGACCTGTGGGAGCGCCTCGAGGTCGCGGCCTTCGGGATCGGCGGCCCCGCCTGGAGCGTATCCGCGCTCGGGCCGGACATCGTCGACCAGCTGGACCGTGATGGCGCGGTGGGAGAGGTCCTCGTCAGTCCGTATGACCGCGACGGCCGGTTCCTGTGCGACGCGCTGCGCGACCGGACGATCGCGTTCGACGCCCGCGACCTCGGAAGGATCCCGGTCCGGATCGGCGTCGCGGGCGGAGAAAGCAAGGTCCGGCCGATTCTCGGCGCGCTGCGCGGCGGGATGCTGACGACCCTGATCACGGACCAGCCGACGGCCGAAGCCGTCCTTGCGCTCGATGACGCCGGCGGGCCGGCGCAAGCGGGCAAGCCATGAGCCGCGAGACGGCCGTCCTCGCGATCGATCTCGGGACGACCGAGGTCAAGGCGGGGCTCGTCGGCCTGGACGGGCGGCTCCTCGGCATCGCCCGGGCGGGCTATGCGACGGACGCCGACCCGGCAACCGGGCGGGCGGAGCAGGATCCCGAGGCCTGGTGGGGCGCGATCGGCCTCGCCGTGCGGGAGCTCGTCCGCCTCGACGTCGGGGAGGTCTGCGCGATCGGCATCGACGGCCACGGCCCGACGCTGGTCGCGGTCGACGTCGACGGGCGCGCGACCCATCCCGCGATCATCTGGCAGGACACACGCTCCACCGCGGAGGGGGCGGAGCTCGCGGCAGCGACCGGGCTGCAGGGCTGGAGCCTGGCCGGCCTGCCGGCGGCGCTCTGGCTGGAACGGAATCGCCCAGCCGCCGCGGCCGCGACCCGCTGGTACCTCGCGACGTGGGACGCCATCGCGCTCCGGCTCACCGGACGGGCGACCACCAGCCTCGTCGAGGGCCAGCCGTTTCCGGACGCGGCCGCCCTCGCGTCCGTCGGCCTGCCCGCCGGAAAGGTGCCCGGGGCCGTGCGCGCGGGCACGGTCGTCGGGGAGCTCCTGCCCGACGCCGCGCGCGGGCTCGGCCTTCGATCGGGCATCCCGGTCGTCGCCGGCATCGTCGACGCCTGGGCGAGCTTCCACGGCGCCGGCCTCACGCGGCCCGGCGACGCGATGGACCCCGGCGGATCGGCGGGCGGCTTCGGGGTCTACTGGGACCGCCCGCTGGACGTCCCCGGGTCCTTCTCGACGATCGCGCCGCTGCCCGGGCTGTACTCGGTGGGCGGAGCGATGGCCGCGACCGGACGCGCCCTCGACTGGTACCGGCTCGACGTCCTCGGCGGCGGCGTCACCACGGAGCGGCTCATCGAGGAGGCCGGCACGATCGCGCCGGGTGCCGATGGCGTCGTCTTCCTCCCGTATCTCGCGGGCGAGCGCTCGCCGCTCTGGGACCCGGCCGCTCGTGGCGCCTTTGCGGGGCTCGCGCTCGGGCACGGCCGCGCCCATCTCACCCGCGCGATCCTCGAGGCGTCCGCGTTCGCGATCCGCCACGTCGCCGAGTCGATCCTCGCCGCCGGCGCGGAGGTCCGCACGATGCGTGTCTGCGGCGGTCCGGCCCGCAGTGAGACATGGAACCAGATCAAGGCCGACGTCACCGGCTTCACGGTCGAGGTGCCGGCCGTCCTCGAGACGGCCCTGGCCGGGGCCGCGATGGTCGGCGCGACCGCCGTCGGGGCGTGGCCGGACCTGCCCGCGGCGATCCGCGGGATGACCCGGATCACCCGCCGCCTCGAGCCGCAGGACGCGTCGCGCTCGCGCTATGACGCGACCTACGACGCCTATCGGCGGCTCCATCCCGCGATTGCGCCGATCATCCGCGACCTGGCGGTGGCGGCGGTGGCCTCGTGACGTCCGACGTGGCCCGCCACGGCCGGCTCCTCGCCGAGGACGTGCGGGTGGCATTTTCCGGGCCGGCCCGGGGCGCCGCGCCGACGGTCGCCCTCGACGAGCTGTCGCTCGACGTCGGCGCGGGCGAGATCGTCGCCCTGATCGGGCCGAATGGCTGCGGCAAGTCGACGTTCCTGCGGGTCGTCGCCGGCCTCCTCGCGCCGGAACGCGGCAGCGTGACGATCGATGGCGAGGCGATCACCGCGCCGGATCCCCGCATCGGCCTGGTGTTCCAGGAGCCGCGGCTGCTGCCGTGGCGCTCCGTGGCGGACAACGTCACCTGGCCGCTCCAGCTCGCGGGCTGGCCGGCCGACCGGCGCGCGGCGCGGCTCTCGGAGCTGCTCCGCCTCGTCGATCTCGAGGAGGCGGCCGGCCTGCGCCCCGTGCAGCTCTCGGGGGGCATGCGGCAACGGGCGGCGATCGCCCGGGCGCTCGCCTTCGCCCCCGAGGTCCTCCTCCTCGACGAGCCCTTCAGTGCGCTCGATGCCCTGACCCGCGAGCGGTTCAACCTCGAGCTGCTCGGCCTCCACGAACGGCAAACGATCACGGTCGTGATCGTGACGCACAGCATCCCCGAGGCGATCCTGATGGCCGACCGCGTGATCGTCCTCACGCCACGTCCCGGCCGCGTCGCTGGGGAGGTCCGGATCGACCTCCCGCGGCCGCGCTCCCTGGCAACCCTCGACCAGGCCATCGCGTCCGCCGCCGCGGTGGAGATCCGCCGCCATCTCGAGCTCGGCGAGCGGGCGGCATGACGGCCGCGATGACGCATCCCACGGCAGGCGGCGGCTCGCGGGCCGCGGCCGCGGTCGGGCGATGGTGGCCCGTGGCCGCCGCGTTCGCGGTCTTCCTGCTCTTCTGGAAGGCGATCGTCGTCGTCGGTGGGCTGCCGGTCTTCATCCTCCCGCCGCCGGAGCTGGTCGCCGCCCGGTTCGTCACCGCCTGGCTGGACGGGACCATGGCCCCGCACGCGTGGACGACCATCGTCGAGGTGGCTCTGGGGTTCGTGTTCGGGGCGGGCGCCGGCCTCGTCGTCGGCTACGCCCTGGCCCGGTGGCGAGCCGTGGAACGTGTCGCGTCGCCCTATCTCGTCGCCGCCCAGGCGGTCCCGATCCTCGCGCTGGCCCCGCTCCTCGCGCTCTGGTTCGGCCCGGGGCTCCCGGCCAAGGTCGTGATCTGCGGCCTGATCGTCTTCTTCCCGGTCGCCATCGCGACGATGGTCGGCGTCCGGTCGATCGATCCGGGCCTGCTCGAGCTCGCCCGGGCGTTCCGGGCCACCCCACGCCAGGTCCTCGTGGACGTCGAGGTTCCGGGGGCGCTGCCGTCGATCCTCGGTGGCCTCCGGGTCGGCGTCACGCTGGCGGTCGTCGGCGCGATCGTCGGCGAGTGGGCCGGGGCGGACAAGGGCCTCGGCGTCCTCGTGAACCTCGCCCGCGGGAGCCTCTTCGACATCCCGCTCCTCTTCGCGACGCTCGTGACGATCGCCCTGCTGGGGATCGTCTGCTACGGCCTCGTCGTCCTCGCCGAACGCCGGCTCGTCGGCCTTCGGTAGCCCAGTCCATGGAGGGATCCGTGCAGCTCCGATCCATTCGTTCCGCCGGTCGTGTCCGGGTGTTCCTCGCGGCGGCGGTCATGACCATCGTCGCCGCCGCGTGCTCGTCGGGCGCCTCGTCGCCGCCGTCGGCGTCGGCCGCCGTCAACCTGACGGTCGGGCTCGGCTACATCCCGAGCGTCCAGTTCGCGCCGTTCTACCGCGCCGATCAGGCCGGCTACTACGCGGCCGAGGGGCTGAAGATCACCTTCCAGAACGAGATCGACGCGAACCTGGTCCCGAAGGTCGGGCAGGGGCAGGTCGACCTCGGGCTGGCCGACGGGACGAGCGTCATCCCGGCCGTCAGCCAGGCGATCCCGATCCGGTATGTGGCGACGATCTACGGCAAGTTCCCCTCGATCGTGTTCTCGAAGGCGACGGCCGGGATCAACGCGGCCGCCGACCTGAAGGGCAAGAAGATCGGCATCCCGGGGAAGTACGGCTCGTCCTGGATCATGCTCCAGGCGCTGCTCGCCTCGGCGCACCTCACGCCCGCCGACGCCACGATCGTCGAGTACCCCGATTTCGGGCAGGGAGCGGCCGTCGCGGCCGGAGCCGTGGACGCCGCGACCGGGTTCGTGAACAACGAGCCCGTCCAGCTGGAGCTCGCGGGGACGAAGACGACCGTGCTCGCGGTCGACGAGATCACGCCGCTGCCGGGGCCCGGGATCATCGCCTCGACCGCGACCATCTCGTCGAAGCACGACGCGCTTGCCGGCTTCATCCGGGCGACGCTGAAGGCGATGAACGAGATCGCGGCGAACCCGTCGGTCGGCGTCGACGCGTCGATCCAGGCGGTGCCCGACCTCGCCAAGGACCGGGCGACCCAGGAGGCAATCCTCGCAGCGACGATCGAGGCCTGGCGGCCGGCGGGCTCGGCGGCCGGCGCCAAGCTGACGGGCTCGATCGACCCGGCCGGCTGGGACGCATCGGCGGCCTACATGACCACGCTCGGGCTCGTCCCGAAGCCGGTGACCTCGTCGGATCTCGTCGACACGTCGTTCACGGCGGGGTCGTAGGCGGGTCATCGCGGCCGGCGCGAGCCGGTATCGTCGGGGCGTGAGCCCAGCCCCGGATCTGCCGTCCGCGCCGCCGTTCGCCATTCGGGCGCGGGTGATCACGCCGCTCCCGGGCGGTCGGACGCGGGACCTCGCGGACGGGATCGTCGAGGTCGACGCCATGGGGCGGATCGCCTCGGTCGGTGAAGCGGCGTCGGTCGACGACGGTCGGCTGGCCGCGGCCATCGATCTCCGGCCGTGGGTCGTCCTGCCCGGCCTCGTCGATCTCCACGCCCACCTGCCGCAGGTCCCGAACGCGGGCCTCGGCTACGCGCTGCCGCTCCTCGACTGGCTCGACCGGCTGACGTTCCCGACGGAGCGGTCGTGGGCCGATCCCGCGGTCGCCGAGCGGCTGGCGCCGGAAATCTTCCGGGCCTTCGCGGCCGCCGGGACGACGACGCTGCTCGCGTATGGCGTCGTGTACGAGGCGGCGATGGACGCCGCGTTCCGGGCGGCCGAGGCCCACGGGATCCGGGCGATCCTCGGCAAGGTGATGATGGACCGGATCACGTACGACCCGACGATCGAGCCGTCGACGATCCTCGAGCGGTCGGTCCGGGAGAGCCGGGGCCTGGCGGAGCGCTGGCACGGGGCGGACGGTGGGCGGCTCGGGTACGCGGTGACGCCGCGGTTCGCGGTGTCGTGCACGGCGGAGCTGCTCGCGGCGAGCGCGACCCTCGCCCGCGAGCTCGATTGCTGGTGGCAGACCCACGTCTCGGAGGACGCGGGCGAGATGGCCGAGGTCGCCCGGCTGTTCCCGGAGGCGCGCGACTATGTCGACGTGTACGACCGGGCGGGCGGCCTGGGGCCGCGGACGATCCTGGCCCACGCGATCCACCTCTCCCCGCGGGAAGAGGCACGTCTCGCCGAGACCGGCGCCCGGCTGGCCCATTGCCCGACGTCGAACCTCTTCATCGGTGCCGGCGTGATGCCGCTCGCGTCGCGGCTGGGTGCCGGCCTGACGGTCGGTCTCGGGTCGGACGTGTCGGGCGGCCCGGAGCTCTCGCTCTTCGGCGTCATGCGGACGGGCGCCTACGCACAGCAGGCGCGACGGGCGCTGCTCGAGGACGAAGGGGAGTCGCCGGCGCCCGGTCCGCTCGACTGGCTCCGGCTGGGGACGCTGGACGGCGCTCGCGCCCTGGGTCTGGACGGGTCGATCGGGTCGCTTGAGACGGGCAAGGAGGCCGACCTGATCGCGGTCGACCCCTCGCGGACGGCGCCGCTGGGCGCGGAGTTCGACGACGACGCGGACCGGCTCGCCGACGCGGAGGCGCTCGTGAGCCGGCTGATCTTCCGGGCGGATCCGTCGATGGTTCGGGCCGCGTGGGTTCGCGGTCGCCGGCTGGAGGGACCGTCATGAGCGAGGCGCCGCTCGTCGGCGGCGCTCGATTCGGGCACGTCAACCTGATCGCCCGCGACTGGCGGTCCCTGGCCGACTGGTACACCCGCGTCTTCGGCTGCGAGCTGGTCCCGCCGGAGCGCGACTACTCCGGGCCGGACCTGGCGGCGGGGACGGGCGTGCCGGGTGCGTCGCTGCGTGGCGTCCATCTCCGCCTGCCCGGGCTCGGCGACGCCGGCCCGACGCTCGAGATCTACCAGTTCGGCTCCATGCCCGACGGCCTCCCGCCCGCGATGAACCGGCCCGGCTTCCAGCACATCGCCTTCGCCGTGCCCTCCGTGGCCGAGGCGCGAGCGGCGGTGCTCGCCGCGGGCGGCCGGCCGATCGGCGAGGTCGTCACGCTCGAGACCGCCGACGGCCGGTTCGTCACCTGGGCCTACGTGACCGACCCGGAGGGCAACGGGATCGAGCTCCAGTCCTGGTCCGACACTCGGCCATGAGTCAGCGGAAGACGATCCCGCCTGCGCCTGGCCGCCGTCCCGAGCGAAGGGCCGCGAGGATGTCCCTCGTCCGCAGCGGCCACGCGGCGAATGCCGCGGGCGCAGCGGCCACTGCCTGCCGGTTCCGCGGCGTGTCCGCGACGAGGAGCGGGCGATGATCCACGCCGCCGTCCCGCAGCTTCCGGGCCAGCCGCCGCTCGAGCGCCTGGACGTCGGCGATGACCGTCTCGGCTTCGACCATGAGCCGCCAATCCGAACCGCTGATCCCGGCATCCCAGGCACGC
>DATBPR010000200.1:0-1601 GCA_036561285.1 Candidatus Limnocylindrales bacterium
ACATCGACGAACCTGCAGCCGCGGCATCGGCGCGCCCGCTGAAGGTCGCCCGCGTGTCCTTCGATGACATCCCGAGGGCTGCCTGGGATCGCCTGGCCGCCGCGAATCCCTGGGCGACGCCGTTCAGTGGCTGGGCCTTCCAGCGGGCGTGGTGGGACGCCTACGGCGCGAGCGCCCACGACCAGACGCTGGTGGTCTGCGAAGGGCCTGCCGACGAGCCCCTGGCGATCGTTCCCCTGATGCACCGCCACGAGGTCGAGCCGCACGACGCGGAATCCGCGACGAAGATCCGGCACGGCGAGGCGATCGCGCTGACGGCCGTGCCGGCGACCGCGAAGGCAGTCTTCTTCGGGGCGTCCTATCACGCGGACTACGCGACGATGCTCGGAGACCCGGAGCGGTTTCCGGCCGTCGCCGATGCCGTCGCGGGCCACCTGGCCGGCGCCGGCAGCGAGGTCGACCCGGGCCACCCCACGCCGTGGGACGTCGTGGACCTGCGCCGCCTCCGTTGCGGCGATCCCGCCGCGGATGCCCTGGCGGCCGCCTTCGGCGCGCGCGAGATCGACGAGCGCTGGACCCTCAACCTGGAGCGCGAGGATGTCTGCCCCGTCGTGACCTTCCCCGCGGGCGCGACGTTCGAGGACTACCTCGGGACGCTCGACAAGAAGGCGCGGCACGAGATCCGGCGCAAGGTCCGCCGGGCAGAGGCGGCCGGCGAACTCCGACTCACCGCTTCGGACGACCCCATCGCCGATCTCGAGCTCTTCATCGACCTTCACCAGCGGCGCTGGGGCCCGGACGGGCTGTTCCCGCCGACGCCGGGTGGCGAGGCCTCGCGGACCTTCCTCCGCCGCCTCTTCGAGGAGTGCGGCGGCTCCGGGCCCGTCCGGCTGTCGTTCCTGACCGTCGACGGACGGCGGATCGCGGCCGGCATCCACGTCGAGACCCCGGACGCCTGGATGTTCTACAACGCCGGCATCGATCCGGACGCTCGCGAGCTGTCGCCCGGCGTCGTCCTCGCCGCTCGCTACGTCCAGTCGGCCCTCGAGGCTGGCGCGAAGAGATTTGACTTCCTCCGCGGCGACGAGCCGTACAAGTACGAGTGGGGCGCGGTCGACGAGCCGATCCAGCGACTGCTCGTCCGGCGCGACGCCGTCCGGGAGGCGATCGCCTGATGGGCGCGCCCGCCACCTGGGATCCCTGCCTTGTTCCGCTCGAGCACCTCGACCTGCCCGGCCCGCCCCGGGTCCGCGTCGTCGAGATCCTCGCCACCGGCTCCAACGGCGGCGCCCAGGAGCATCTCTTCTCGCTGATGAGCCGGCTCGACGCGAGCCACTACGAGGCGTCCGTCGTCGCGCTGTCCGGCGGCAGCGCCGTCCGCAAGCTCCAGCGGCACGGGTTCGACGTCACGGTCATCGACGACCCGGACGACGCCGCCGCCGTGCGCGACCTGACGGCCCACCTGGCGCTCGTCCGGCCGGACGTCATCCACACCCACATGTACCGGGCAGACATCATCGGGACGAAGGCCGCGATGGCTCTCCAGGCGAGCGGTCACCGCCGGCCATACATCGTCTCGACGGTGCACTCGTCGCGCATCC
>DATBPR010000201.1:0-6888 GCA_036561285.1 Candidatus Limnocylindrales bacterium
GCTGTCAAACGCCTTCCGGATCGGAGATGGCGGCGGACGAGCTGTCGGTCCACCGGCGAAGGTGATCGCGCACTGGTCTCAGTCAACATCGCTGCCAGCGAGGTTGAACCTCACGATCGAACGCTGAAACAGGCCGACGAGCAGCAGCATTGGGACGATCGAAACCGTCAAGGCGGCAGCTGCCGTTGGCCAGTCAAGCTCCCGCTCGAGCGTAAAGAAGTCCGTGAGGATGACGGGCAATGTCCGGACGTTGATTCCTGTCAGAACGAGCGGGATCAACAGCTGGTTCCAATCGAGCACGAACAGGACGATGAGTGTCGCCCCCACGATCGGGCCGCCGCTGGGTAACACGATCCCCAGCAGCAGACTGGACAGACCCGCACCCTCCAGGCGAGCAGCTTCTTCGGAGTCGGGCGATACCCCGACGAGATACGCGTAGAAGACGAACACGGCCAGTGGCGCAGTTGCCGCAGCCTCCGCCACGACGATGCCGGGCAGGGAGTCGAGGAGGCCAATCCGACGCAGCAGGTCGCTCAACGGGAGCACGTAGGCCATCACCGGCAAGCTCGCCAGGACGAGCAGGCCGGGCGTGAACCGCCGAAGGCTGCGTCCGGCCGACCGCGCCAGGCCGTACGCCGCCAGGAAGGCGACGGCGGCCGATAGCAGGGCGGCCGCGGCCGACACGCCCACACTGGTCGCCAGCTCCTGCCAGAAGGCGGGCTCGACAACGCTGACTTCCGCGAGATGGTCCAGGGTTGGCCTGACGATCCACGACGGCGGTGACGTGTTGTTGTCGGGCTCGATGCCAACCGCGGCCAGGGCCGTCCAGACGAGGGGGGCAACAGCCAGCAGGAGCGCGAGGGCGAGGACCAATGCCCGGCTCCGGCCGAATCGATGCTGTCGGACTCGTGCCGCAGCAGTCAAGCGTCGGCCTGCGTCGACAACCGCAGGTATACGAGACCGGCGAGCAGGACGGCTCCGCCGATCAACCAGCCCGAAGCAGCGCCAATCGGCCAGTCGCCGAACGTGAATGCCTGGTTGAAGCTGTACAGGGCCGGCGTCATGGTTTCGGTGCCCGGACCGCCGCTGGTCATGGTCAGAACACCGTCGAAGGTCGCCAGCGCCCCTCCAAGGAGGAGCATCGTGACGGCGAAGATCAGGCCTCTCAGCGACGGGATTGCGACGTGCCGCATCTTGCCGATCCCGGACAAGCCGTCGATCTCGGCGTCATCCCAGCGCTGACGCGGGATCCGCTCGAGGCCCGGCAGCAGCAGAAAGGCGACCAGCGGCGCGACGCGCCAGGTCTCGACCAGGACGACGGCAAGAAGGGCTTGCCCGTGCTGGCTCAACGGCGATGGCGGAGCTGGTCGTCCGAGCGATCGGAGGGCATAGCCGAGGAATCCTGTTTGGCTGTCAAACAGGAAGTGCCACATGACGCCGCTCGCGACGGGACTCACGAGCCATGGAAGCAGCAGGAGAACACGAGCCGGCGTTCGTCCGCGAAAGGGGCGTCGCAATGCGGATGCCAGGAATAGCCCGAGGATGAGCTCGAGCGGCACGGCGACCAGGGTGAACAGCGCGATGTTTCGAACCGCCGCCGCGAATGTTCGATTGGCGAGGATCGCCTGGAAGTTGCGAAGTCCGACCCACGCGACTGAGGGCTCGACCGGGGCGTAGTTGGTGAAGGTCGAGATCAGCCCGATCGCCGCTGGGAGGAGCAGTCCGATGGACAGCACAACCGCCAGCGGCGCGAACAGGACGACACGCTCGGACCGGCTGAGCTTCATCGCCCGTGGCGGCCTCCAACAGTCGAATGGTCGGCCAGATCGAGCATCGCATCGAGCAGTGAGCGCAGCTGCAGCGTAGATCGTTTCCGGCAGTCGTTCAACCTATGGTTGCGCGTTCAGAATGCTGGCTCGCAAGCCGCTTCGCGCGGGGCGTCGGTCACGATCCCGTCAAACGGGTTTCCGGATGATCGCGGTGCATCCGCGGTGCATTCGTTGTGCAACTCCCGTGCACGGCGCGGTCGTTCGTGGCGCAGCCACGACGATTGCCCGGTGGAGCAGGCTCGTCTAGCATCGGGCCAGCGGCCCTCGTCAGCATCCGGCCGGCATCGCCGGCGGTGGTTCTGCACCGGTCGCCTGAACGCAGGCTCACCCCTGCACCTCAACCCGTCGCGCTCGGGTCTGGCCCACGAGGCGACCGGCTCGGCAGCCATGCAGGCTTCGGGCCTCCGCTGCCGTTCCGGGATCCGGCGCGACGGGGAAACGTGCCGGATCCGCATGCCGCGGGCCGGCCGCACCGGACCCGACCCGGGCCGAACCGAGCGGAGGCAGCGATGGAAGTCATCATCTTCCTCGTCCTCGTCGCCATCCTCGCGGCGATCGCCGCCCGCTTCCTGCTGTCCGTCGTCACGGTCCGCGACTACCAGCGGGGCCTCCACTACCGCGGCGGCAAGCTCGTCGGGCTGCTGTCGACGGGGACCCATTACGCGATCAAGCCGATGAGCGAGATCCAGGTGCTCGACGTTCGGCCGGCGCTGCTCACCGTTCCGGGCCAGGAGATCCTCACGTCCGACGGCGTCGCGCTGAAGATCAGCCTGACCGCGCGGTACGTCGTGTCCGACCCGGTCGCGGCCATCACGAACGACCAGAGCTGGCTCACGGCCCTCTACGCGGCGCTCCACGCGGGGCTGCGTGACGCGATCGCCGGCCGAAGCGCGGACGACGTGCTCGCGAACCGGAGCGAGATCGGGCCGCAGATCGCCGCGGCGGTCGCGAGCGACATCGCCCGGATCGGGGTCGAGCTGCTGAACGTGGACGTGCGCGACGTGATGGTCCCGGCCGAGCTCAAGCGCGCCTACGCGGGCATCGTCGCGGCCCGGCGGGAGGGCGAAGCGGCGCTCGAGCGGGCTCGTGGCGAGCAGGCGGCCCTCCGCGCGCTCGCCAACGCCGGGCGGCTGCTCGAGGAGAGCCCGGGCCTCCTCCAGCTCCGGGTGATCCAGCAGCTCGGGGCATCGTCGGGGAACACGATCATGCTCGGGATCGGTGGACCGGATGGGCGGCCGCCGATGCCTCCGCCGCACGGGCCACCGGATCGGGATGGGCCCGCGGAATCCTCGAGTCCGCCCGTTCGTGGCCGGACCACGGGGCGACTGCCGACCTGAGCCCACGGCGGGTCGGTATGATCGGGTCGTGACGGAACGCGGACTGCCCATCGCGGACGGTGCCACGGCCTGTCCCTTCGTCGCCTTCGAGAGCGACCGCGACGAGCGGGCGTCCGTTCCCGACCACCGCCACCGGTGCTACGCCGAGACGCGTCCGGCGCCGCGAGCGCTTGCCCACCAGGAAGCGTACTGCCTCTCGAGCGCCTTCCCGGTCTGCCCGACGTTCCAGGACTGGGCCCGGCGCGAGGCCGCCCGTTCCCGCGGCGAGCCCGCGCCGACCGGATCCGCGTGGGGCGGGACGGCGGCGGTGGCCGCGGCCGGCGCCGCGTCAGCCGCCCCGCGGAGTGACGGGCCGACGGACGACACCGGGGCCAACGACCTGGCCCCGGATCCCGGCGAAGCGCTCCCCGCGGCAGCCTTCGTCGCGGCCGCCCACGCTGACGCCGATCCGGGGGGTGCGCCTCAGGGTGATGCCGGTGTCGACGGTCCGGACGGCGATGACGACTCGCTCGAACCGGCCGGGCGTGATGACGAGCCGGTCTACCGGAACCCGCCCCGCGACTGGGCGGCGCCGCCGCCGTGGCTCGCCTCGAGCGACGCCGGGCGATCTGGAGCCGATGCCGAGCCGCCGCCGTTCCTCGGGAAGCGGTCCGAGCCGGGCGCCGGGCTGGCCGGCAGCGCCGCGGACCAGCTCGCCGGCGGCGCGCCTCCGCCCCGCCGGCCGGATTCGACTGTCGACCCGTGGACGGCCGCGGCGGCCGCGGGCGCCGCTGCCGCCGCCGCGGGTTCGGGCGCGGCTGCCGGGCCGGCGCCTCACGGGACGCCGGCCGCCGACGACCACATCGGCTACCAGGAAGGGCCGCCCAACCGGATCCCGCGCCGGCCGCGGGCCTACGACCAGCACCTCGGCGGCCCGCCCGGCCCGGACTGGGAGCAGCCGCGACGCCAGGAGGCCTACCCGGAGATCAAGGCCCGCGTCGGCATGCCCCAGTTGCCGCGGATCGTCCTCACGGCAGGCGTCGTCGCCCTGCTCGCGATCGCGCTCTTCTTCCTGCCCGGCATCCTGAACATCGGGGGGATCGGCACCCCGCCGGCCGCGAGCGCGTCCCCGTCGGCCGCGGCGGATCAGTCGATCGCACCGACCGAGCCCCCGGCGCCGACGCCGCAGGTCTACACGATCAAGAAGGGCGACACGCTCCTGAAGGTGGCTCGCACGCACGGGCTGACCCTGGAGGAGCTGCTGACCGCGAACCCGGCGATCAAGAACCCGAACAAGGTGTCCGAGGGCCAGCAGATCGTGATCCCGGTGCCGAGCGCGTCCGATGGCTCCGGGCCTGCCTCGGCGGCGCCGTCCAGGAAGCCCTGATCCGGTTCCGGAACGCCCTGACTAGCGGGGCGCGAGGTTGATCGAGGTGATCTTGCCGGCCTCGACGCGGAAGGTGGCATCGAGGTGGAGGGACGGCGCGCCCGGCCGGACGACGAGGACGTCGGCCTCGTAGGTGTTGCCCGTGTCGCGGACGTCGCCCGGAATCATCCGGAGGCCGGCGTCACCGCGGAGAAACCAGCCGCCGACGCGGTCGACGCCGCGGAGGGTCTGGGCGCTGTCCCCAACGTGGATCCGCATCTCGGCGTTCTCGGCCATCAGCCCGACCGCCGACTCGCGGTCGCCCGCGTTCAGCAGCTCGAAGAATGACTCCATCGTGTCCACGGCACCCACGGCCCGAGTGTACCCGGCATGATGCGGGCATGCCGTCGGACCTCGCCCCGCTCTGGCCGCTCGACCCGGCGATCACGTTCCTCAACCACGGCTCGTTCGGCTCGTGCCCGCGGGCGGTCCTGGAGACCCAGCGCGAGTGGCGCGACCGGCTCGAGGCCCAGCCCGTCCAGTTCCTGTCGCGCGACCTGACCGGTCTGCTCGCCGACGCGCGCGCCGTCCTCGGCGACTTCCTCGGCGCCGATCCGGACGACCTCGCGTTCGTCGCCAATGCGACCGGCGCCGCGAATGCGGTCCTGCGCTCGCTGCGCCTCGGCCCGGGCGACGAGATCCTGACCGACGACCACGAGTACAACGCGGTCCTCAACGTCGCCCGGCACGTCGCCGAAGGGGCGGGAGCCCGGGTCGTCTTGGCCCGGATCCCGTTCCCGGTCCGGGACGAGGACCAGGTCGTCGATGCGCTGCTCGGGGCGGTCACGGACCGGACCCGGGTCGCCATCCTCAGCCACGTCACCAGCCCGACGGCGCTCGTCCTGCCGGTCGCCCGGATCGTCGCTGCGCTGGCGGCGCGCGGGGTCGAGACGTTCGTCGACGGGGCGCACGCGCCGGGGATGCTGCCACTCGACCTCACCGCGATCGGGGCCGCGTGGTACGCGGGCAACCTCCACAAGTGGGTCTGCGCGCCGAAGGGCGCCGGGTTCCTCCACGTCCGGCCCGACCAGCAGGAAGGCGTCCGCCCGTCGACGATCTCCCACGGCGCGAACGCGCCGATCGGGGCCGGCGGGCACCTGAGCCGGTACCGGGCGGAGTTCGACTGGCAGGGCACGCTCGACCCGACCGCCTGGCTGAGCGTTCCGGCCGCGTTCGCCTACGTCGGCGGGCTGCTGGACGGCGGTTGGCCGGCGGTGATGGCGCGCAATGACGCGCTGACGCTCCGCGCACGCGACGCGGTCGCCGGCGCGCTGGGTCTTGGTGCTGGATTGCCCGCGCCGGACGCGATGCTCGGCTCGATGGTCGCGCTGCCCCTGCCGGAGGCTGGCCCGCTCGCGCTGGCCGCGAGCGTTTCCTCGCCGCTCGACACGGATCCGCTCCAGCGCCGGCTCCTCGACGACTTCCGGATCGAGGTGCCGATCACCTCCTGGCCGGTGCCCGCCGCCGAGCCGCCCGACGGGCCACGGCGGCTGATCAGGATCTCGAGCGCCCTCCACAACGGGCCGGACGACGCCGAACGCCTCGCCGATGCGCTCGCGGAGCTGGCGACGGCCGATCGCGTCGGGAGCGCCGCGATCCGCTAGCGGCCACCGCGCGATCCGTTAGAACCCGCCGCCCGAGCCGCCTCCGCCGCCGCCGGATCCGCCGCCGCCGAACCCGCCTCCGCCGCCGCCGGACCCGGAGGACGCGGGCGAGTTCCCGATCGTCCCTAAGGCGGCCATCATCCCGCCGAGGTTCGGCACCGCCGAGCTCGAGAAGACGCTGCCGCTGCCGGCCCCCGCGCCGGCGAAGTCGCCGCTCGCGAACCCCTGCCCGCCTGCGCCGGTCGAGTACCACGTCGGGATCCACGTCGAGCCCGCCGCGACCCGGCCGTCGCGCTGGTCCTCGAGGCTCCGCCCAAGGACCTCCTCGATCTCGGCGTGGAGCCCGAGGGCCGTGCCCCAGACCACGACCTGGTCGGGCGTCTCGAGCCAGGGCAGGCCCGCCTCCGCGACGACCTGGTCCATCGATCGGGCCTGCTCCATCGTCTTCTTCAGCGTCCGCCGGTAGGCAGCGAGCATCGCCCGGACCATCGCCCCCGGGAGGGTCACCGCCGGCATCACCCGGGCGATCAGGACCGTGGCGATCCCCGCCGCCAGGAGGCCGACGCCGATGAAGGTCAGCCCGTTGAACGGGATGCTGACCCCGCCGAAGATCGCGAGGCCGCCGAGGACCGCGATCAGCGCACCGCGACCCGCCCAGTGAGCGAGGACCTTCGAGGGCGGCTGCGCGAACCAGCCGCGCCGGACGGTCTCCG
>DATBPR010000202.1:0-3451 GCA_036561285.1 Candidatus Limnocylindrales bacterium
CGAAGCGCGAGGCCGCGGCGAGCACGCCGCTGCCGCCCGCGCCGCCGCGCGAGGACCGCGGGCCCCGCGACGACCGCCCGCGCGACGACCGCCCGCGCGACGATCGCGGCCCCCGCCGCGAGGACCGCGGGTACCGCGATCGCGGCCCCCGTCGCGACGACCGTGGCCCCCGCCGCGACGACCGGTATGCCGGCGCGCCGGCGGTTTCGGCTGCGGCTGCCTCCGTCCAGCCCCCGGTGGCTCCGGACGAGTCCGGCCCGTCCGACCAGCCGTCGGGCGGCCGTCCGCCCCGCCGCGACGACCGTGGCCCGCGCCGCGACGACCGCGGCGGCCGGGGCACGTCGGATGTGACCGCGACCGAGGCCGCCGAGGTGCAGGCCGCCCGTGGCTCCCTGGCCGCCGAGCGCGCCGATCTCGAGGCCGCCGAGGCGTCCCCCGAGGCGCTCGCCGCCGGCAAGGAGATCCTCGAGGCGCTGATGAAGCACATCGGCTTCGCGGTCAGCGTGGAGGTCGAGACCGGCGACACGAGTCGCCTGAACGTCGTCGCCGATCCGGACGGCCGCGAGGCGCTCGGCTCGCTGATCGGGCGGAAGGGCGAGCGACTGTCCGCCCTCCAGCACCTCGTGAACCTGATGCTCTCGAAGCGGATGGGCACCTGGACCCGCGTGCTGGTCGATGTCGAGGATTACCGTGGCCGCCGCGAGCGGCAGCTCCGCGACCTCGCCATCCGGGCCGCCGCCCGCGTCGAGGAGACCGGCAAGATGATCCAGCTGGAGCCGATGCCCGCGCTCGAGCGACGGTGGATCCACCTGGCCCTGCGGGATCATCCGCAGGTCGCCACCCAGTCGATCGGCGAGGAGCCGAACCGGCGGATCGTGGTCCTCCTGAGAGGCGGCTGAGCCACCTTCGCGATCGGCCGGCCATCCGGCCGAAGGCCCCTAGACCAGCCGGTTCTCCTCGGCGCCCGCGATCTCCGCGTCGCTGACCGCAACCGCGCACGTCGGGCAGTACCAGCGCGCCTCGACGGGCGTCCCGCAGCGGTCATGGCGGAGTGGCTCGCCGCCGGTCCGCCGGCTGCCCCAGGCCGCAAGGAGGCGCAGCGCCGAGGCCAGGTCCCGGCCGTCGCCGGTCAGGGTGTACTCCATGCGTGGCGGGCGGGTGCTGTACGGGGCCGCAACCAGGATCCGCTCGCGCTCCAGGCGCCGGAGCCGGTCGGTCAGGATGTTCGCCGCGATCCCGGGCAGTGCCTCGCGCAGCTCGCCGAACCGGCGCGGGCCGTCGAGGAGGGCGTCGACCACGAGGAGCGACCAGCGGTCGCCGACCCGGTCGAGGGCTGCCTCGAGGGCGCTCGGGCCGGCCGTCGTCTCGGCCGAAGGGGCAGGATCAGGCATGGCCGGCCGATCCTACCCGATGCGGCTTGCGCGGCCCTTGGGTCCGTTGTATGTTGCGACTTGCAACTGACAACCAACCACGAAGGCCGGCGCTCCGATCGGCCATGGAGGCCTCGCAACACCAGATGTCCACGTTCGACGATCTCTCCGGCGCGATTCGCGCCGTCCATGACTCCACCGGCGCGGCGGTTGTCGGCATCGGCCGCGGGATCCGCGGCAGCGGCATCGTGATCGCCGACGGCCGCGTCCTGACGAACGCCCACAACCTCCGCGGGGACGAGGTCACGGTGACCTTTCGCGACGGCCGGACGGCCCTGGGCACCGTCAGCGGCGTCGACCCCGACGGCGACCTCGCCGTCGTCTCGGTCGACACGGCCGGTGCGACCGCGATCGGCTGGTCCACGGCCGATCCAGCCGTCGGCGACGTCGTGTTCGCCCTGGCGGCGACCGGCTCCGGCGCGGCTCGCGTGACGCCGGGCTTCGTGTCGGCCGTCGAGCGCTCGTTCCGCGGCCCCGGCGGCTCGAAGATCGGCGGCAGCCTCGAGCACACCGCACCGATGGCCCCCGGGTCGTCCGGCGGGCCGCTCGTCGATGCGGCCGGCGGGCTCGTCGCGATCAACACGAACCGGATCGGCGAGGGGTTCTACCTGGCCCGGCCGGCCGATGCGCCGCTCCGCGAGCGGGTCGATGCGCTCGGTCGAGGCGAATCCGTTGCCCGGCCGCGGCTCGGCGTGGCCATCGCCCCGCCCCACGTCGCCCGCCGGCTGCGGGCCTCGGTCGGGCTGAGCGATCGGTCGGGGCTCCTCGTCCGCGGCGTCGAGGACGGCAGCCCGGCGGCTCGCGCCGGCATCCGCGAGGGCGACCTGCTCGTCGAGGCGGCCGGCCGCTCCCTGGAGGACCCCGACGTCCTGCCCCAGGTCCTGGCCGAGACGGGCCTCCCGATCGAGCTGAAGATCGTCCGCGGCGACGAGGAACGAACCGTCAGCGTCGGCGGCACCACGGACGCATCCGGCGAGGCCTGAGATGGTCGCGCTCCGCGAGGTCCCGGACCTCGGGACGCCGGCCGGTTCGCTCGACGAGTCCGAGACCCTGGCGATCGAGGACGAGGCGCTCGACGCCTACTCGAGCGCCGTGAGCACGGCGGCGGCCCGGATCATCCCGTCGGTTGCCAGCCTTCGGATCGAGCGGCGGGCCGGCGGCTGGGGTGGCGGCGCCGGATCCGGCGTCGCGTTCACCCCGGACGGATACCTGGTGACGAACGCCCATGTCGTCGCCGGCTCGGAACGGGGAACGGCCACGTTCGTCGACGGCGACGAGCTCGCGTTCGAGGTGGTCGGCCGCGACCCGCTCTCGGATCTGGCCGTCGTTCGGACGTCCGGTGGCGACCTGACTGCGGCGCCGTTCGGCGATGCGGCCCGGTTGCGGGTCGGACAGCTCGTGGTGGCGGTCGGCAACCCGCTCGGGTTCGCCGGGACGGTGACCGCGGGCGTCGTCTCCGCGCTCGGGCGATCGATGGCGGCCCGGGACGGGCAGGCGAGCCGGCTCGTCGAGAACGTGATCCAGACCGACGCCGCTCTGAACCCCGGCAACTCCGGCGGCGCGCTCGCGGACGTTCGCGGCCGCGTCGTCGGGATCAACACCGCGGTCGCGGGCATCGGGCTCGGCCTCGCGGTGCCGATCGACGCCGGCACTCGCCTGATCCTCTCCGCGCTGGTCCACGACGGAAAGGTCCGGCGGGCCTACCTCGGGGTCGTCGGCGGCACCCGAAGGCTCGCCCCGCGCCTGGCCGAACGGCTCGGTCGCCGGACCGGCCTCGAGGTCGTCCAGCTCCTGGATGGCAGTCCGGCGGCCGCCGCCGGCATGCGAGCCGGCGACGTGATCGTCTCGATCGGCGATCGCGGCATCGCCGGGGTCGGCGACCTCCAGCGGGCGCTCGTCGGCGAGCTCGTCGACCGGCCCGTCCGCGTCGCGATCGAGCGTGATGGCGCGCTCGTGGAGGTCGACGTCCGCCCGGTGGAGCTCCAGGCGTGACCGGCGCCTGCACGAATTGGCGGAACATG
>DATBPR010000203.1:0-3505 GCA_036561285.1 Candidatus Limnocylindrales bacterium
CGCGGCGACGCCGGACGCGGCGCCGACAAGAGCGGAGGACGCCGAGTACGCCGCCGCCCTGAAGCTGGCGAGCCTCACGGCGGAGCGGGCGGGCGCCGACGGCCTTCGCGCCGTCTGGCAGGCGATCCGCGACCAGCAGGCCGCGTTCCAGCCGACGGGAACCGGCGCGACGCTCGAGCGGACGGCCGGCGCGCCGGACTGGCGCGGCCTGCTCGATCTTCTCCAGGACCGCACCGGAAAGTCGTATGACGACCTCTGGACCGCGTGGGTCCTCCGCCCGAACGAGACCGATCTCCTCCTCGACCGCGACGCGGCCAGGGTCGGCTACCGGGAGGTGGCCGACCGGGCAGCCACCTGGCAGATGCCGCGGGTCGTGCGTGACGCGCTCCGCGTCTGGCAGTACGGGCAGGTCGGCGACCTGCTGAACGCGGCATCGCGCGCCCTCGACGATCGGGACGCCGTGCAGGGTGCCGCCGCGGCAGCCGGGCTGACGCCGCCGCCGACGATGCGGGCCGCGTTCGAGGGTCCGCGCGGGTTCACCGCCGCGTCCGCCGAGGCCGACGCCGAGCTCGCGGCGATCGCCGCGTACGGTGACGCGGCCTCGGCGCGGCTCGCGAAGCCCGACGTCCTGCAGGGGATCGGCCTGTGGGGCTCGGATCCGGACGCCGTGCTGGCGCGCGCGGCGACGGCATTCCAGGGCGGCGACCTCGAGGGGACCGTCCGCGCGTCGACGTTCGCCCGGTCGATCTGGGACTCGGCGACGACGATCGGCCGCAACCGCGTCCTCGCGGTGGCCGGATCGCTGGCGGCGATCCTCCTCGGCGGCTGGCTGGCGGTGCGCTGGATGCGCGACCACGGCGTCCGGCGCCGCCGGTCCCTGCTGCCCGACGCCTGACGATCCAGACATGACACGCCGGCGCGCGCGGTCCACGGCCCACCCCGGGCTCGCCCTCGTCGCGTTGCTCCTGGGCGTGGCCGGCGCGCTCGCCCCGGTGACGGCGCCGATCGCCGCCGCGGCGACGGACGGCCTGACGGTGACCGCCGCCGCGACCTACAGCCTCGTTCCGGCCCGGAGCGTCGTCCGCGTCGTGGTCGACGTCACGGCCCGGAACGACAAGCCGAACCTCGTCTCCGGGGGCGTGCGGACGCGCTACTTCTACGACGACTTCCGGATCGGGATCCAGCCCGAGGCCGCCTCGATCCGGGCGACCGACCACGGCGCGACCCTCGGGACGACGACCCGGGCGCGGGACGGCTACTCGGAGCTCGAGGTCCGCTTCCCGTCGTCGCTCTTCTACCACCAGGTCGCGAAGGTCCGCGTCACGTTCGACCTGCCGGGCGGCGCGCCGCGGTCGAAGAGCGAGGTTCGCGTCGGGCCGGCGTTCGCGACCTTCGCGGCCTGGGCGTTCGGGGAATCGGGCTCCGTCCGGATCGTCGTCCCCGCCGGCTTCGAGGCCGCGACGAGCGGCTCCGACGTCGTCCGCTCGACCAGCGGTTCCAACACCGTCTTCACCGCGGCGAACGTGACCGACGTCCCGTCGTGGGACGTGACCGTCAACGCGGACCGCCCGTCGGCGCTGACCAATACCCGGATCGACCTGCCGGACGGCGAGCATCTCGTCGTCCACGCCTGGCCGGACGACCCGTCGTGGAGTCGCGACGTCACCGAGCTCCTCTCGAACGGCCTCCCGAAGCTCGTCGAGGAGACCGGCCTCACCTGGCCGGTGTCGGGCGACCTCGACGTCTTCGAGGTCCACACGCCGCTCCTCGAGGGCTACGCCGGGATCTTCTACGAGGGCGAGAATCGGATCGAGATCAGCGAGGACCTCGACGACCTGACGATCCTCCACGAGGCGACGCACGCCTGGTTCAACGACACCCTGTTCGACGGGCGCTGGATCAACGAGGGGTTCGCGGACACGTTCGCGTCGCGGACGCTCGACGCGATCGGGCTCGGCGGCTGGGCGCCCAATGCGGTCAACCCGACGCAGACGGCGGCCGTGCGACTCAACGACTGGACGTTCCCGGGCCGGATCGCGGACGCCCAGACCGACGCCCAGGAGGCCTACGGCTACGACGCGGCCTGGACGGTCGTGCGTTCGATCGCGGCCGAGCTCGGGCCGGACCGGATGCGGGCGGTGCTCGCGGCCGCCGAGTCCCGCCAGATCGCGTACGCAGGCGCGGGCACGCCCGAGGCGGTGACGGGGCGCACGGACTGGCGCCGGCTCCTCGACCTGTTCGACGAGCGGGGCGGGTCACGGACCGCCGACGACGTCTTCCGGCGGTGGGTGGTGAACGACGCCCAGCGGGCCGAGCTCGACGCGCGGCAGACGGCCCGGACCGCCTACGCCGGGCTCGTCGACGCGGGCGCCGGCTGGCTCCCGCCGATGTTCGTCCGCGACGCGATGGCCGCCTGGCGGTTCGACGAGGCGGCCTCGCGGATCGACGCCGCGCACAACGTCCTCGATCAGCGGGCCGAGCTCGACCGGGTCGCGTCGCAGCTGGGGGCGCCGGCACCGACGGACCTGCGGGCCGCCTATCAGACCGCGACGAGCTCGCTCGAGTCCGCGAAGACGCTCGCGACCCGCGAGATCGGTGACGGGCAGGCGGCGGTCGCAGCCGCGACGGCCGTCGCGGCGCCGCGCGATCCCTTCATGACGATCGGGTTGCTGGGGTCGACGCCGCCGGAGGCCCGGCTCGCCACGATCCGCGCCGGGTTCAGCCGCGGCGACGCGACGATGGCGACGGAGGCGGCCGCGCTGTCGGCGAGGTTGGCTGGGGCGGCCGGCGTCGGGCGCGAGCGCGTCCTCGTGGTCACGCTGATCGCGGTGATCGCGATCGTGATGGTGTTCGCCACGATCCTGATCGCCGCGCACCACCGGCGCGTGCGGCGGGGAGCCGGCCCGACGCGGACCCACGTCCTGGCCGCGTCCGCCGATGCCGCGGCCGGCGCCCCGACGATGTCCCTCTGGCCGACGGTGCCGGTCGCGTCGACCGAGGCCCGGGCGCCGATTCCGCACGGGCCGCCGGCTCTGGCCTCCCCGGAACGCTCGGGGCTGCGCGTCGCGATGGCGCATCCGGTCGACGGCCCGCCGCCCGCGGACGACACGCCGGACCGCGAGGGGGCGGACGCGGGGACGTACGCTACACTCGCCGACCATCCGGCGAGCGACGAGACGATGGCCACCCCCGCCGAGCCGCCGAGCGACCCGGACGAGGGTCCCGCCGACAAGGGAGACGCATCGTGACCCTGGACCGCTGATGGGCCTCGTCCGCACGCGGCCATCGCGCGAGATCCTGTCCGGCGACTCGGCCGACGTCTACTTCGCCCGGGCCGAATCGATCCTCGCCCGCGAAGGCATGGACCCCTTCGTGACGATGGAGGTCTTCGCCCGCCAGGACGCCGTCCTCTGCGGCATCGACGAGGCGAAGAACCTCATCGGCCACGTGCTGGCCGACTGCGATCCCTCCGAAACCCGGATCGAGGCGCTCGACGACGGCGACC
>DATBPR010000204.1:0-3551 GCA_036561285.1 Candidatus Limnocylindrales bacterium
ATGTGCAGGCCGGTGTCCTGCCAGACCTCGGCGGCGAGTCGAGCTCCATCGGGCGACACGGACGGGCAGAAGGACTGGACGGAATCCGATGTGACGATCCGCTCGTTCGATCCGTCGCGATCGACCTTCCAGATCGCAAACACCCCCGCGGTGGTTCCGAAGACGATCGATCGTCCGTCGGGGGTCCAGGTGATCTTGCAGAGGTCGACGGCGCGCGCCCCGCGCGAGAGGCGCGTCAGGCCCGTGCCATCCGGTCGCACCACGTAGAGCGCCTGCTGATCCAGCGCGACCCCCGCACGAAGAGCGATCAGGCCGCCATCCGGCGACCACTCGGGCGCGAGCCCGTCGACGCCGACGTCGGTGATCGGCCGGGCCACCGCGCCGGCCGCGACGTCGATGACGTAGACCCGCGCCTCCGTGTCGCTCTCGGTGCCGAACGTCAGCTGCCGGTCGTCCGGCGACCACGAGAAGAACGGCACGGTCGACGCCGGCAGGGGCAGCCGGAGGAGCTCCCGGAGCTCCGGATCGGTGATCACGAGCTGTTCGGCGTTCACCGTTCCGTCGGCATGGGCGAGCCGCGTCCCGTCGTGGGACCACGCGCCGAACCCTGTGAGCTCGCCGGTGCCGGTCCGGCCGACGGTCGCTCCGCTCGGGTCGATCAGGAGCAGCTCGCCGGGGCGGCCCGCCACGAGCAACCCGTTCCGCCCGAGCGGCAGCGGGAGCCGGGGATGGCTCCCGGCGAACAGGGCGACGCCGAGCACCATCGCGATCAGCGCGAGCACGGCGGCGAGGGACAGCGTCCGGTGGGCCAGGACGCGGGGCCGATCGAGGACGTCCAGCGGGCTGCCGGCCGTCCACCACGCCGGGCGCCGGCGCATCGCGACGGTCTGACCGAGGACCCGCCCGAGCAGCTCCTCGGGCTCGCGTTCCGGCGCCGTCTGCTCGAACCAGCGGGCGAGCTCGCCGTCGAAGCCCCGGCCGGGATCGGCGCGCTCGCTCATGGCCGGCTCGCCTCGATCGCGATGATCGGGCGGGCGTCGGCCTCGAGGGCCGCCCGCAGCACGTTGGTGGCGCGATGGATCCGCGACTTGGCGGTCCCCACCGGGATCCCGACCATCTCGGCGACCTCCGGGACGGTGTATCCGCGGTAGAGGTGCAGGATCAGGACGGCTCGCTGGTCCGCGTCCAGCCGCCGGAAGCCGCGCTCGAGCTGGTCGCGATCGACCAGACGGCCGGACGGGTCGCCCCCGTCGCGGGACCGGTCGACGACCTCGATCTCGACGACGTCGTGGGAGCCGGGCTTCCGGAGCTGGGTCCGGCAGGCGTTGACGAGCAGGCGGTAGAGCCAGGCCTCGAACCGGTCCGGGTCGCGGAGGCTGGGCAGGTGTCGCCAGGCGTTCATGAGCGCTTCCTGGGTCGCGTCCTCGGCAGCGGCGTCGTTGCGGACGATGAGGCGCGCGGTCGCGTACATCGAACGGATGGAGCCGGTCGCCAGACGCGCGAACGCGTCGTGATCGCCGGCCATCGCCCGCTCGACCGTCGCTCGCTCCACGCCACCTCTCCAACGAGCCCGGAGACACTCTGCCTCCACAGGATAGGAATCGGTGCGTCTCGGAATCGTTCCCGATTCCCCGGCCGATCCGAGGTGAAATGTCATTGTCCAGCGCGACGGCGGGAATGGGAACGATCTGGCCAGCGGCCGACTCAGGCTCCATGAAGCGGCGATGCGATGGACCGCAGCGCGGAGGGCCGGGCGATGGAGCAGGGGCAGCGGGACGACGGAGTCGGAAGTGGCGGCGGGGTGTCGCCGGAGCTGATCGACCTGCCGGACGTCGCCCCGGTGCGGCCGCGACGATCGCTCTGGGGAGCGTTCATCCTGGCGGCCTTCACGGGGCTCACGGCGCTCGGGCTCGGGGTTGCGGTCGTCCAGCCGCGGATCATCGATCGGGCGCAGGATCGGGGCCCGACCGCGGCAGCACCGTCGAACCGCGCCGCGGCGAGCGGCCCGGCAAGCGAACCCATCGTCGCGGTCGCCCGCAGCCTGGCGGGCGGCCGGTCGGGATCGGCTCAGCTCCTCGTCTCGGGCGCCGCGAGGCCCGACATCGTCCGGGTCGACGTCCTGCTCGCGGTCGGGGCAGATCGCGTCGCGGACGGCTCCGTCCTGCTCGGGGGTGGAACGGACGGCCGGACGCCGGATCGACCCTGGTCGGCGATCCTCGACGTGCCACCCGGGCCGGTCCCATCCGACGCCGTCGCGACGGTCACGCTGCGCTGGATCACGACGCACGGCGACGCCGGCACGTCCGCGCTGGTCGTCGCCCTCGGCGACGGTCGCGGCTACCGCTGAGCGGTCAGCCCACCGCCTGACGCAGCGAGCGTCCGATCCGGCCGGCGGTCGTCGCCACGGCCAGGCCGAGGGCGGCTTCGCGACCGGGCGGCGGGAACCGGTACGACGGGCCGTGGACGTGGATCGCGCCCAGGACCTCGCCGTTCGTGTCCGGGACCGCGGCCGCGACGGACGAGATGCCCATCGCGAACTCGTCGTGGACCCACGCGAACCCGGCCAGGGCGATCGCCCGGAGCCGCTCGCGGATGGCGCCGGGCTCCGTGACCGTTCGCTCGGTCAGGGCGACAGGCGGCTCCGCCAGATAGCGCTCGACGGCCGCAGCCGGCCGATAGGCGAGGAAGACGAGCCCGCTCGAGACGGCATGCATCGGGACGCGCGAGCCGGTCCAGTCGCGGATCCCGACTGGGTTCGGGACCGGTGCGTCGACCTGGTCGATGTAGTGAACCTCCCGCCCGTCCGGCACCGACAGGCCGGCCGCCTCCCCCAGCGAGGCCGCGAGCTCGGCGAGATGGGGCCGGGCGACGGCGATCAGCCCGTGGGTCGAGCCGAGGCCGGAGGCCAGCGCCTCGATCCGCGGCCCGAGCCGGTATCGCGTGTCGCCCGGGACCTGCTCGACGGCGCCTTCACGGGCCAGGGACGCGAGCATCCGGGCTGCGGTCGACTTGGGCAGGTCCGCCCGCTCGGCGACGTCGGTCACCCCGACGGGGCCGTCTGTCAACGCCGCGAGCACCGCGAACGCCCGCTCGATCGACTGGACTCTGGACACGTGCTGCCTCGTGGGCTAGATTCCCGGCCTGCGTTCCATCATACGGTACCGTTCCACGATGTGGAACCCGCGGCCCGGGGGAGGGTCAAGCGCCGGTGGTGGGTGTCGGGCGGGCGGTCAGGAGCACGAATCGTGGCGGACTACGAGGACATCGACCTCAACGCACTGAGCGACGACGAGCTCGTCGAGCAGATGCACAACGACCTCTACGACGGCATGCGCGAGGAGATCGTCCAGGGGACCAACATCCTGCTCGGCCGCGGCTTCAGCGCGACGAAGGTCCTCGATGACGCGCTCGTCGCCGGCATGAAGATCGTCGGCATCGACTTCCGCGATGGCATCCTGTTCGTCCCCGAGGTCCTGCTTGCTGCGAACGCGATGAAGGCCGGCATGGAGATCCTCCGCCCGCTCCTCGCGGAAACGGGCGCGGAGCCCGTC
>DATBPR010000205.1:0-1772 GCA_036561285.1 Candidatus Limnocylindrales bacterium
AGTCCGGCGCCTTCGGCAGTCATCAGGCGATCGTCGACCGGGTGATGGACTCCAACGACCTGGAGCGTGAGAAGGGCATCACGATCCTGGCCAAGAACACCGCGGTAAGGCACAGCGGGATCAAGATCAACATCATCGACACCCCTGGCCACGCCGACTTCGGAGGGGAGGTCGAACGGGGCCTCACCATGGTCGACGGGATCCTCCTCCTCGTCGACGCCAGCGAGGGTCCGCTGCCCCAGACCCGCTTCGTGCTGCGCAAGGCGCTGGCCCTCAATCTGCCGACCATCCTCGTCATCAACAAGGTCGACCGGGCCGACGCCCGCATCGCCGAGGTCCTCGACGAGGTCTACGAGCTGTTCATGGACCTCGGCGCGGATGAGCATCAGATCGAGTTCCCGGTCCTCTACACGAACGCCAAGGCCGGAACCGCCTCCCGGTCGATGGACGAGCCCGGGACGGACCTCCGGCCGCTCCTCGACACGCTCGCCGCCGTGACCCCGCCACCGGCCTATGTGCCGGACCACCCGCTCCAACTCCTGGTCACGAACCTGATGGCGAACGACTACGTGGGGCGGATGGCGGTCGGCCGGGTCTGGAACGGGACGCTCAGGCTCGGCCAGCGGATCGCCGTCGTCCGGGAAGAGCCGGACGACACGGCCGGGGCGGTCGAGCCGGGTCGGACCGTGACCCTGAGCGGGACGGTCACCTCGCTCCAGACCGCCCACGGGATCGAGCGCGTCGACCTGGCCGAGGCCGGACCCGGGGACATCGTCTCGGTTGCGGGGCTGCCGGAGGTCACGATCGGCGACACGCTCACCGACCCGGCCGACCCGCGTCCGCTGGCCCGGCTCGACGTCGACGCGCCGACGCTCCGGATGACGTTCGGGGTCAACACCTCGCCGCTGAGCGGCCGCGAGGGCAAGTACGTCACGAGCCGCCAGATCAAGGCGCGCCTGGATCGCGAGGTCCTCGGCAACGTCTCGATCGAGGTCCACCCGACCGAATCCGGCGACACCTTCGAGGTCCGGGGTCGCGGCGAGCTCCAGCTGGCGGTCCTGATCGAGCAGATGCGCCGCGAGGGCTTCGAGCTGACGGTGTCCCGGCCGGAGGTCCTCCTCCACGAGGCCGGCGGCGAGGTCCAGGAACCGTACGAGCGGATCACCGTCGACATTCCGCCGGACTACATCGGCGAGGTCCAGCAGGCGCTCGCCGGCCGGAAGGGCCGGCTCGAGCAGATGTCCACCGACACGGACGGCCGGGTCCGGATGGAGTTCGTCCTGCCGGTCCGCGGCCTGATCGGCTATCGCGGCCAGCTCCTGACCGACACGCGCGGCACGGCGCTGCTCCACCAGATCGGCGAGGGCTACGGGCCGTGGGCGGGGGAGGTGACCCACCGGACGAGCGGGGTCCTGGTCTCCGACCGCCAGGGCACCTCCAACGCCTATGGGCTGTTCAACCTGCAGGAGCGGTCCGAGCTGTTCATCGGTGCCGGCGAGGAAGTCTACGAGGGGATGATCGTCGGCGAGAACAGCCGGTCGGGCGACATGGACGTCAACCCCACCAAGGAGAAGAAGCTGACCAACATCCGGACGCACTCGCACGACGAGTCGCTCCGGCTGACGCCGGCCCGCCCGATCACGCTCGAGACCGCGCTCGAGTTCATCGCGGCGGACGAGCTGGTCGAGGTCACCCCGCAGTCGATCCGGCTGCGCAAGCGCGCCCTGGCCCAGCACGACCGGCGGCGCGCCGCAGGCCAGGCCGATGACCTG
>DATBPR010000206.1:0-6420 GCA_036561285.1 Candidatus Limnocylindrales bacterium
CCGCTCCGGCGAGTACTTCGATGCGGGGTAGCGCCGGTCGTTGGCGATCAACTCGAGCATCAGGTTCGTGTACGGGTTCGTGGAATCGGTCAGCGGGACGAGCACGTGGGGCCTCCTGTCCGACCAGCTCGCTCCATCCCAGAACGACCGGTCGTGCTATTTCTGTGCTCGAACCGTACGACCGGTCGTACGATGTCCGGCACGGACCCCGGTCGCCAAGTCAGACAGGACGAATGACGTATGCCGGCACCGACCACCGCGTCCCGATCCGGAGCCGCCCATCGCGCGCCCGTCTCCCCCGCCCGGCGGACCAGAAGCGACGGCGAGCGGAGCCGCCGCCGGATCCTCGATTCGGCCGCGAGGCTCGCGACCGTCGAAGGCCTCGACCGTCTCTCGATCGGCGATCTCGCCGCGCACGTCGGGATCAGCAAGAGCGGGCTCTACTCGCATTTCGGCTCGAAGGAGGAGCTTCAGCTCGCGACGATCGACCACGCGGAGGCGCTCTTCGACGAGGTGGTCGTCGCGCCCGCGCAGGCTGCCGAGCCGGGCATCCCGGCCGTCCTCGCCCTCGCGGACGCCTTCCTCGCGCATCTCGAGGCCCGGATCTTCCCGGGCGGCTGCTTCTTCGCCTGCGCGTCGGCCGAGGTCCAGGCCCGATCAGGGCCCGTGAAGGAGCGGATCGCGGAGTTCGACGGCCGCTGGCGGGGGCGGTTCATCGACCAGCTGGCGGTCGCGCGGGACGCCGGCGCCCTGTCCCCCGACGAGGACATCGAGCAGCTGTTCTTCGAGATCGACGCGTACCTGCTCTACGCCCACGCGGCCTACGCGTTCCGCGGAGACCCCGCCGTCCTCGAACGCGCCGCGGTCGCGGTCCGTCACCGCCTCGGCGTGGAGGCGGCCGCGGGCTGAGAGGCGATCAGCCTCGCGAGGGCACCGGCGAACTCGGCCGGCCGACCTTCGATGGAGCGCTGTAGCCGTTGGCCGCGATCTCGGCCGCCCGTGCCCGGTACGCATCGGTCGTCGGCGCGGTCATCGCCCGGAAGCCGTCGACGAGGCGGTTGTACATCGAGAAGGCCGAGGCGATCAGCACGGCGAGCTGGATGTCGCCGTCAGTCGCGCCGGCCGCGGACGCCGCCCCGACGTCGTCGCCGGTGAGGGCAAGCGGATCGCGTCGGACAGTCCGCGCGATGTGGAGCAGCGCCTGCATCTTCGGCTCGAAGCCGTCCGACGAGCCGAGCTTGACGGTCTCGATCAGCGGCACCAGCTCCGCCGGGCCGTGCTCCTCGAGGAGGGCCGTCGCGAACGCGCCGTGCGAGTCCATGCAGAAGAAGCAGTCATTCGCCGCCGACGTCGCCGTTGCCAGCATCTCCCGCTCGGCCCGGGTGATCGTGGCGCCAGGGAAGTCGTGGACGAGGACCTCGTCGGCCAGCCCGCGGAGGTGGACGCCCAGTCCGTTCGTCAGCGCCATCGCCACGCCGATCCCGGGCACCTCGGGCAGCCCACCGACGATGGGCCCCTGACCCGATCGCTCGATCCGTTCCTCGTCTCGCGCCACGTGACCCCTCTCGCGTTCGTTCGGTTCGACCGCCTGAGTATGACGTGGGTCGCGTTCCGCGAGATCGCTGCAACCACGTCGCGTCATGGGCAAGGCGGTTCTCACCCGGTCCCCGGTAGACCGGAGGGACACACCAAGGAGGTCCCGCTCATGGCCACGCTCACCGAGAAGCAGCGCGACAAGCTCCCGGACTCGACGTTCGGCCTGCCGGAGGAGCACAAGTACCCGATGCCGGACAAGTCCCACGCACGCAACGCGAAGGCGCGCGCCTCCCAGCAGGAGGAGAAGGG
Source organism: Candidatus Limnocylindrales bacterium (assembly GCA_036561285.1). GTDB lineage: Bacteria > Chloroflexota > Limnocylindria > Limnocylindrales > CSP1-4 > CF-46. The sequence continues at coordinate 1,846 of DATBPR010000206.1, forward strand.
GACCATCACGGCGAAGGAGAAGGCGAAGATCGACCGGAAGGCGGACCGGATCCTCGACCAGTAGGCCTCGCCGGACGGCCCGTCCTGGACCACGCGGGGCGGGCCGTTCGCGTTTCCGGGAGCGGCCATACGATGATCGCCCAGCCCGTGCCGAAGGAGCTCCGATGGCCGACGACGACGTCTTCGGACGGATCAACGCGCTTTCCGACGAGGAGGAGCGCCTCTGGCGCAATGCCGGCAACGGGCAAGGGCTGACCGCCGACGACCACGACCGGCTCGAGACGATCAAGGTCGAGCTCGATCGCTGCTACGACCTCCTCCACCAGCGCGAGGCGAGACGCGCAGCCGGCCTGGATCCGCGCGAGGCGGAGGCCCGGCCCGCGGAGGTCGTCGAGCGCTACCAGCAGTAGGTTGCCCGCGCGTCTCGGACCGTCTCAGGACGTCCTGATGAGCCTGGATGACCGGTCCCTCGGTCGGCTCGGTCCTTCGGTCGCACGCGCTGCCCTCGAGTGTTCGATCTGCCCAAGGACAAACGGCCATCGGCCGGATACTTGCCGAGCCTCCGATCGAAGAGGGGTCCTGGTTGACGGCGCTCCGGCGACTGATCGCGCTCAGCACCCTCGGTGTCCTGGCCGCTTCATGCGCCTCCGGCCCAGCGGTTCCGGCCACCAGCCGGACGCCCGCCACGGCGACAACCGGGATTGCTGAGCCGACGAACCGGGCCGAGTCCCTCGCTCCGACATCGACGCCAACGCCTGCGCCCGTTCCCGTCGCGCCATCGACCCCGCCCGTCGCCGCCCCGCTGTCCACCCTCTTCTCCGAGCTCGCGGTCGCACCCGAGCATCGGACCGGATACGACCGCGATCTCTTTCCGCTGTGGATCGACGCCGATCACGACGGATGCAACACGCGATACGAGGTCCTGATCGCGGACGCCGTGACCCCGCCGACGATCAGCGGAACGTGCCACCTGACCGGGGGGAGCTGGTTCAGCACCTACGACGGGAAAACGCTCGACGGCGCCGCGCAGGTCGAGATCGATCACGTCGTCGCTCTCGCCGAGGCATGGTATTCAGGCGCCTGGGACTGGACGACAGCGCGGCGAGAGCAGTATGCGAACGACCTGGGCGTTCCGTGGACACTGGTCCCGTCGTCGCATTCGTCCAACCAATCGAAGGGCTCCAACGACCCGGCCGAGTGGATCCCGCCGCGTGCCGCCGACGTCTGCCCCTACGTGTCGTCCTGGATCGAGATCAAGGTCCGGTGGGGCCTGACGATCGACCGGGCCGAGCATGACGCTCTCCAGAGGTACCTGAGCGGGTGCCCGGACGAGGTCGTCGTGGTCCCGCGAGTGCCGGCCCAGGCGACCATCGGGACGAAACCGGGGTGACGGGCCAAGCGTATCGATGCCATGTCACCGATGACCCGCGCCCGAACCCTCGCGGTCGCCCTGCTCGTTGGGTTGCTGATTGTTGGCTGCGAAGGTCAGGCGACCGGCGCCACCGAGCCGCCTGGCGTCCAACCATTCGCTCCGTCGGCCACCACCGCAACCACGGCCAGGCCCGCCCTCGCAACCGCAACCCCTTCCGGCCAGCCCGCGAGCGCGACTCCCACCGTCGCGCCCACCCCCAAGCCCAAGGCGACCCCCAGGCCGACGCCAAGACCCATGCACAGGGCCACGCCGAAGCCCATGCACATGGCCACGCCGAAGCCCACGCCCGTCTACTAGAAGAACTGCGCGGCCGCCCGGGCGGCCGGCGCTGCGCCGCTGGCTCACACCGCCTCTGCGGCCATCGACATCCGTCGGGCGGCCCGGCGCGCCACCAGCCCGGTCCGCGGTCCGAGCACCAGCGCCGCCAGAAAGAACCCGGTCTCGACCAGCACGATCGCGGGACCCGAGGCCACATTCAGGTAGAAGCTCCCGTAGAGCCCGATCACCGCGGCCAGCGTCGCGAGGGTGGCAGCGACGAGGGTCATGCGGTCGAATCGGACGACGAGCAGCTGGGCCGTCGCCGGCGGCGTGACGAGCATCGCGACGACCAGGATGATCCCGACCGCCTGGATGCTCACGATGATCGTGACCCCGAGCAGCCCGAGAAGCAGGTACTCCAGGCCCCCGACCGGCAGGCCGGACGCGGCGGCGCCGAGCGGGTCGAAGGTCGCGTAGAGGAGCTCCTTGCGGATCACGAACACGATCGCCAGGACGGCCGCGCCGAGGATCGTCACCTGGATCAGGTCGCCGAGGCCGATCCCGAGGATGTTGCCGAGCAGGTACCCGAGCAGGTCGCCCGTGTAGCCGTCGATCGTCGAGTAGAGCAGGACGCCGAAGGCGAACGCGCCGGCGAACAGGACCCCGATCGCGGTGTCGAGCCGGAGCCGGCTCCGTCGCGAGACGAACCCGATCGCCAGCGCCGTCCCGACGGCGGCCACCGCGCCGCCGAGGTAGATCGGCAGGCCGGCGATGAACGCGATGACGACACCCGGGAACGAGGCATGGCTGACCGCGTCGCCGATGAAGGCGATCCCCTTGAGCACGACGAACGTCCCCATCACGGCGCAGACGATGCCGACGACGATCGCCGCGACGAGGCCGCGCTGCATGAAGCCGTAAGCCATCGGGTCCGTGAAGAAGCCCGCGACGTCCATCAGTGGCCCTCGTGGAAGTGCTGCTCGCCGCCGGCTTCCTGATCGTGATGGTGGGCGTCGTCGAGGACGAGCCGGCCTCCGTCGCCGGGCAGGATCAGGACGTGCCCGCCGTACGTGTCCGAGAGGAGGTCCCGGTCGAGGACCATCTCCGCCGGCCCCGTCGCGACGATGCGGCCGTTGACGAACGCCGCCTCCTGGAACCGCTGCGCGGCACAGATCAGGTCGTGGGTCGAGGCGATGACGGTCTTGCCAGCGCGGGCCTCGCCCTCGAGCACGTCCATCAGCTCTTCCTGGGTCGTCGCGTCGACCCCGGTCACCGGCTCGTCGAGGAGGTACAGCTCCGGCTCACCGGCGATCGCCTTGGCGAGGAAGACCCGCCGCCGTTGCCCGCCCGAGAGGGCGCCGACCTGCCGATCGCGGAGGCCGGCCATGCCGACGGTCTCGAGGGCGGCGTCGACCCGGTCCCGGTCGTCGGACGAGGGCCGGCGGCCGAAGCCCAGACGGGCGTAGCGGCCCATCATCGCGACCTCCGCGACGGTCACGGGGAACTCCCAGTCGACCGCCTCGGCCTGGGGGACGTAGGCGACGTCATGGGCACGCGCGCCAGGCGGCTCGCCGAGGACCGAGACGCTGCCGGAGAACGGCTCGAGGAGCCCCGCGATCACCTTCAGGAGGGTGCTCTTGCCGGCGCCGTTCGGCCCGATGACCGCGAGTAGCGATCCGCGCCGGACGTCGAGCGAGACGTCGGCGAGGGCGACGCGGCTGCCGTAGCCGGCGCTGACGTCGACGAGACGGACGGCAGGACCGGCATCGAGGACGGCCCCGGTGGCGCCGGCCGGGACGCCGCGCGCTCCGGAGCCGGGCCCCGGGGATCCGGGCGTGGTCGGGAGGGTCATCGGAGCGCGTCGACGATCTGCTGCATGTTCCACCGCATCATGCCGGGATAGGTGTCCGCCGGGGCCGGCCCGAGGGCGTCGTTGTAGAGGGTCGTGACGACCTGCTGGACGCCTGCCTCCTGGGCGAGCGTCTGGGCGAGCTTCGGGTTGAACTGGGCCTCCGAGAAGACGGCCTTCACGCCGGCCGCCTTGACCTTCTGGACGAGCGCCGCCAGGTCGGCCGGTGTCGGCTCCTGGCCGACGTTGGCGAGGACGACCCCGACAAGATCGAAGCCGAAGTGGCGGGCGAAGTACGGGAACGCGTCGTGGAAGGTCACGAGCTTGCGGTTCGCCGGCGGGATCGTCGCCACCTGCGCCGCGAGCTCCGAGTCCAGCGCGGTCAGCTGCTTCGCAAAGGCGGCGGCGTTCGCTTCGAACGTCGGGCGGTCCTTCGGGGCCGCCTCGGACAGCGCGTCGACGATCTTCGGCAGGTAGCCGTCGCGGACGATCGTCGGGTCCAGCCAGAAATGCGGGTTCGGCTCGCCGTCGACCTCGATCGCCGGAAGGCCATCGCCGAGCACGAGCCGCGGGGCCGAATCGCCGCCGGCCGACCGGATCAGGCGATCGAGGAACGTGTCGAGGCCGACGCCGTTCGAGACGATCAGCTGCGCGTCGGCGATCGACCGCGCATCGGCCGGGCGTGGCTCGTAGTCCTCCGGTCCGACGCCGGGCGGCACGATCGACTGGACGCTCGTCCGAGCGCCGCCGACGGACTTGACGATGTCCGCGAGGACGGTCGTGGTCGCCGTCACGCGGAGCGCGTCCGGATCCGCGGATGGCCCGATCGCGGCGCGGGCCGGGACGCAGGCGGTCAGGACGATCGCCGCGGCGGCGATGCCCAGCAGGACCGTCGGCCGACGCCGACTGCGACTCAGTCTCATGACCGGGCGGGCGGGCGATCCCGGCATCGGCGGGCGTGTCTCAGGCCGGTCGCGGGGCGGCCGGAGCCGTCAGTGCCTGGCAGTGGCGGCACAGGCCGAAGAGCTCGACCCGG
>DATBPR010000207.1:0-7559 GCA_036561285.1 Candidatus Limnocylindrales bacterium
GCGAGCGCGGCGCCCGCCGCGTCGCAGGCGCCCCAGGAGGTCCGGGTCGTCTTCGTCGACGCGACATCGGGCGCGATCCAGGCCGGCGCGGTCATCTCGCCCGGAAGGCTCTTCACGGACCAGTACCTGACCTACTTCGACCAGTACGCGACGAGCCACCAGCTGTGGGCGCCGGACAGCTCCTCGATCCTGATCCCGGTCGACGACCCCGACGGACCGCACTTGTCCCTGGTCCCGCGAGCCGGCGGCGCGCCGAAGCAGCTGGACGGGGTGATGGGCGCGTGGAGCCCGTAACGCAACCATCGGCGCCCTTGTCCCGAGCCGATCGCCCGGTATGATCGGCGCACGATGACCGACCATCTCCGCGTGACCGCGGGACGCTGTTGCTCCTGTATCCGGCGAGCGCCGGCCCGGGCAGCGCGTCAGGTCGTCTGACCTCCGCTCCCTCCGAGCAGGTTCTCGCTCTCTCCGGCCCCGGTCGCGTGCCCGCGTGCCCGGCGACCCCTCCCCCGTCCGTCCCTGCTCCGGAGGTCCCTGCGTGTCCGTCCTCACGCCCCCAGCCCGCCAGATCGACCCGCGCGGCCAGCGGTTCGGTGCCGGCGTCTCGGCGATCGTCCTCGCGATCGCGTTCGCCCTCGATCTGCCCTGGCTCGCCGTCCTGGTCGGCCTGAACCTCGGCCTCTCGGCCGCCTTCGGAACGCGGCTCTTCCTGCCCGGCCGCCTCTGGCCGTCGATCCGGACGGCGCTGCGCCTCGGCCCCCCGAGCGAGCCCGAGCACGAGTACCCGCCGCGGTTCGCCCAGGCGCTCGGCGCGACGTTCCTCGGCCTGGCCGCAATCGCGTTCGTGCTGGGCGCCGCGCCGGTCGGCTGGCTCCTCGTCGCGGCCGTCGCGGCGCTCCAGACCCTGCTCGCGGTCACGGGGATCTGCGTCGGCTGCCGGCTCTACTTCCTGCGCTGGTGGGTCCCGTCGATCGTCGCCCGTCTGTTCGGGCGGGCGGACCGCTGGGTCGGGGTGACCGTCGCGCCGATCCAGTACGCGAAGCGTTGACGCGGAGCTGACGCCGCCGGGCGGCCCGGTGACGAGCGTAGGCCGCCTCTGCGACACTCCCACGGTGACCTTCGCCTGCCCGGCGCGCCGATGACCCGGCGCGGGATCGTCCTCTTCGCCCTGATGTCGGTCATCTGGGGCATCCCGTACCTGTTCATCCGGGTCGCGGTCGCGGAGATCACGCCGGCCGTCCTCGTCCTCGCCCGGACGTCCGTCGCGGCCGCGATCCTCCTGCCGATCGCCCTCCTCCGGGTCGATCTGCGTCCGATCGTCGCCCGCTGGCGGTGGGTCGCGGCCTTCGCCGTCATCGAGATCGCCATCCCGTGGGTCATGCTCGGGTCCGCGGAACAGCGTCTCTCCAGCTCGCTGACCGGGATCCTGATCGCCGGCGTGCCTCTTGTCGGCACGGTCTTCGCGCTGCTGACCGGCGGGGCGGACCGCCTCGACCGGATCGGCTGGCTCGGCCTGCTGATCGGCCTGGTCGGGGTCGTCGCGATCGTTGGAGCGGACGTCGGCGGAACCGATCTCGTGGCCGTCCTCCAGGTCGGCGTCGTCGTCGTCTGCTATGCCGTCGGGCCGGCGATCCTCGCCCGGCGCCTGAACGGGCTGCCCTCGCTCGGGATCATGGCCCTGTCCCTCACGGGAGTCGCCCTGCTGTATCTCCCCGTCGGGATCGCGCAGTGGCCCGCGACGACACCGTCGACCGAGGTCCTCGCGGCCATCGTGGTCCTCGCCGTCGTCTGCACCGCGGCCGCGTTCCTCGTCTTCGCGGCGCTGATCGGCGAGATCGGCCCCGTGCGAGCGACCGTCATCACCTACGTCAACCCGATGGTCGCGGCGGTCCTCGGCGTGCTCGTTCTCGGCGAGGTGCTGGCGCCGCCGATGATCCTCGGGTTCACGCTCGTGATCGCCGGCTCCGTTCTGGCGACGCGTCGGCCGGCCGGCCCGACCGAGCCCGCCCAGGCGGGAGCGCTCGCCGCGGAGGCCCAGGCGACGGCCGAGGCCTAGGAGCTCGCCGCCGCGGGATCCGCGGCCGGGAGGACAACGTCGCGGAGCGGCTCGCCCGCGATCAGCCGGAGGATGTTCGCGCTGGACCGTTCGACCACGCCGGCCATGCTGTTGCGACTGCCGCCGCCGATATGCGGCGTCACGATCACCTCCGGCAGATCGGCGAACGGGTTGACGCCGTCGGTCTCGTGCTCGAGGACGTCCACGCCGGCGCCCGCCAGGTGCCCGGACACGATCGCGTCGCGCAAGGCACCCTCGTCCACCAGCCCGCCGCGACCGCAGTTGACGAGATACGAGCCGGCGGGCATCGCCGCCAGCTCGGCCGCGCCGATCAGGTTGTGGGTCTCGGGCGTGAGCGGGACGTGGAGCGTCAGGATCGTCGAGACGCCGAGGAGCTCCGGGAGATCCAGCCGACGCGCGCCGAACCGCTCGTCCACCTCCGGCACGGCCCGCCGCGAGTGGTAGACGATCCGCGACCCGAACACCGCCACCCGCTCGGCGACGGTCCGCCCGATCTGGCCCATCCCGACGATCCCGACCGTCGCGTCCGCGAGGTCGTCGATCCCGAGCGGGATGACGTCCGCTGGCGAGAACCGGCCGGCCCGGGTCGAGCGCTCGCTGGCCGGCAGCCGCTTCACGAGGGCGAGCATCAGCATCACCGCGTGCTCCGCGGCGCCGACCCGGTTGACGCCCGGGTTGGAGGCGACGATGACGCCGGCCGCGGCCGCCGCCTCGAGGTCGACCGCATCGATCCCGGCGCCGATCGCCTGGATGAGCCGGACCGCCGGGGCCGCGCCCAGCTGCGCCTTGCCGATCGGACGCCGCGCGTTCACGAGCACGGTCGCGTTCGCCCCGGCCCGCGCGAACTCCTCGTCGTCGAAGCTCGACACCGCGGCGACCTCGACGTCCGGCGGGAGGCGCTCACGAAACCGTTCGGCCAGACCGGCCAGCGCCGGATCGGCGAGCAGGACCTTGTGCATGGGCAGGCAGTCTAGCCGCGTCGGGAAGGTCCTCGCCGGGGAGGTGCGAACCTCCCGGAAACGGGCCGTTGACGGCCGCGGTGAGACAATCCCCGCAGACCTCCGCAGCGTGCGGACGGCCGGCATCCCGGCACTCCAGGAGGAGCACGACATGACGGAAACGGCGACGCGGATCCTCAACAAGGTCGCGTGGGTCGACCTCTCGGCGAAGGACGCGGCCGCGGCTCGCGACTTCTACGGCAAGGTCCTCGGCTGGACGACCGAGGTGAACCCGGATCCCCAGTACCGCGGCTACGGCCGCGCCCGGGTCGACGGCAAGGACGTCGCCGGCATCGGCCCCGCGCAGTCGCCGGAGCAGCCCTCGGCGTGGTCGGTGTACATCGGCACGGACGACCTCGACGCCCTGAGCCAGCGGATCACCGACGCCGGCGGCTCGGTCATCGCGCCCGCGTTCGACGTCGGCGACCAGGGCCGGATGGCGGTCTTCCGCGACCCGTCCGGGGCCTTCATCTCGTCCTGGGAAGCCCACCAGATGGGCGGCTTCCAGACCGACGGGCGGGGCGCGTTCGGATGGGCGGACCTGAACGCCCGGAACGTCGCGGGGGCGATCCCGTTCTACGCGACGGTCTTCGGCTGGACGCCGAAGCCGACCGGCACGCCCGATCGACCGTACACGGAGTTCCAGGTCGACGGGACCAGCATCGCCGGCGCGACGGAGATGGACCCGATGGTGCCGGCCGAGGTGCCGAGCTACTGGATGGTCTACTTCAACGTCGACGACGTGGATGCCACCAATCGCACCGCCGTCGCCGCGGGCGCGCGTGAGCTCGTCCCGCCACTCGACTTTCCGGGCGGCCGGATGTCGATCGTCAGCGACCCGGAAGGTGCCGCGTTCGGGCTCATGACGCTGTCCGGAGGCTGAGCGACCACGGGGCCGCGTCCGTCGCGGCCCACGTCACCACGGAAATAACGGCCGGGAGGACGGCTCGCTAGGCTGTTCTCCCGATGCGCGGGACCCCCCTTTAGACCGAGGCTACGGGTGCGCCCAGCCACCCTGCCACCTCCACCGAAAAGGGGACCCACACATGACGATTGCGCACGCCCCGGACCCGACCGCCGGCCCCGCCGATCCGGTTTCGACTCCGAAGCCGGACCTCGAGGCGATCAAGGGCCGCCAGCAGGCGACCTGGTCGACCGGGGATTACCACGTCATCGCGACCCAGATCCAGATCGTCGCGGAGCTGCTCATCGAGCAGCTCGACGTCCGGTCCACGGAGCGGGTTCTCGACGTGGCGACGGGCAGCGGCAATGCGGCCATCGCGGCCGCGCGGCGGGGCTGCGAGGTCGTCGGCGTCGACTACGTGCCCGCGCTCCTCGAGCGCGCCCGGCGCCGGACGAAGGCCGAAGGCCTCTCGATCGACTACGTGGAAGGCGACGCGGAGGCGCTGACGTTCCTCGACGGCAGCTTCGATGTCGTCACCTCCGTCTTCGGCGCGATGTTCGCGCCGGACCAGGACCGCACCGCGTCCGAGCTCGTCCGGGTGACCCGGTCCGGCGGCCGAATCGGCATCGTCGCCCATGCGCCGGAGGGCTTCATCGGCCAGCTCTTCCGGACGATCGCGAAGCACGTCCCGCCGCCGGCCGGGCTCCGCTCTCCCATCCAGTGGGGCACGGAGGTCCGCCTCCGCGAGCTGTTCGGCGCCGAGGCGAGCTCGATCCGGATCGAGAAGCGGACCTACGCGTTCCGCGCGCGGTCGGCGGAGGCATGGGTCGAGACGTGGCGGCGCGAGTACGGTCCGATCCGGAAGGCGTTCGATGCCGTCAGCGGAGTCGCCGGCCGGGTCGCCCTCGAGCACGACATCATCGACCTCATCGGGGCATTCAACCGGGCCACCGTCGGAACCATGGTCGTCCCGTCGGAGTATCTGGAGGCAGTGATCGTCAAGCGCTGACCATCGTCGCGAGACTCGCGGGCGGCGGACCGATTCTCCGCCGCCCATCGCAAGGCACCGGTCGACCTTCTCCCGCGTCGACCGGTGCCTTTGCGTTCCTGGGGTCCGGTGGCCCGCCGGGGCGGAGGCCTCCGTCAGTTCAGTAGAAGTTGAAGTCGAACGATGGCTGCGGGAAGAGCGGCCCGAACGATCCGAACGGCTTGAAGGTCGGCGTCTTCGACGGCAGCTCGAAGTCCGCCGTGCCGGCCTGGTCGACGACGCAGACGCCGAACAGCTCCAGGACGATGCCGCAGCGGCCGCCCGGGATCCCCCAGACGAGGGTGTGGGAAGGGAAGGCCAGATCGTCATTCGTCAGGTGGTCATAGACGAGGGCGACCTGCTGTGGTCGAGCCCGCGGCTTGATGCAGGTTCCGCCGACGGCATCGACCCGCCGGCCGGCGAACGGCTCGTCGAGCGTGAAGCCGAGGCAATCCTCCAGATCGCGGAGGCTGGTGACCGCGACCTGGAGATGGAGGCGGTGCCCGTCGTTTGGGAGGTTGTCGATCGAGTAGCTCGCCACACGGACCTGGACGCCGGACAGACGGTCGGACGCGGCGGGCGGCCGGAACACGTTCGTCGTCACAATGACGAACCCGAACGCGCAGCCGACGACCACGACGGCGAGCAAGGCGAGCAGCCGCATGGGCGGCAGTCTGCCCGGTCTCGCGGCGGCCGCGAGTGACGCGTTCGTCCTCCCCGCGGAACGGGACCGCCGGCGTCGTCAGCCGGCCGGCCGCTCCACCAGGTACAGGCGGTTCCCGTCCGGATCGCGCAGCACGAACATCGGGACCGGGTACGGGATGAGATCGTCGGCCGGCACGCCGGCGGCGCGGAGCGTCGCGTGATCCGCGGCAGCGTCGGCCGTGGTCAGCCGGATGCCGGTGTCGACGCCGGCGGCGAGGTCGCCACGCGCCTGGACGAGGGCGATCGATGTCGTGCCGCCGGACGGCGCCAGCTCGATCCAGCGGTCGGGGCCGTACGAGGCGTCCATCCGGACCTCGAAACCGAGCATATCGCGGTAGAAAATCAGCGCACGCTCCTGGTCCCGCACCGGGATCCCGACCGTGCCGACCTCGGTGATCCGCGTGGTGGTGGCCTGACTCATCGTCCTCTCCTCGTGCTGCGGTCACCGATCTGACGGCATCCGCGATCCGAAGTCATCGGTCGGCGGAGGCCCATGGCGACCGCGTCATCCAGCCGCCCAGATCCGCCTCGTTGAGCAGTCGGGCGCTCTGGCACGCCGGGCGTCGTGACGCCTCCCGCTGGATCGCGTCGAGGAACCAGCGATCGAAGTCGCCGCGTGGCTGGGCCCGTGTCACCGCCGGACGGACCGCATTCACGAGGTCGTATCCGTCGCCCCGGACATCGAGGCCCGTCGCCCGGTCCAGCAGCACGCTCTCGACCCCGTCGTCGAGGGTCACGCCGCTCCGCATGTGCAGGATGATCGCGATCGCGACCCGTTCCGTCGCGTCGGCGGCGAGCCCGTTGCGCTCGAGGAAGCGGCGGGCGAACTCGGCCCCCTCGATCTCGAAGCACATCGTGTTCCGTGGCAGGTGGCGCAGCGCGCCGTCGTGCAGGAGGGAGGCGGTCCAGAGGATCTGCCGGTCGAACTCCCAGCCCTCGCGATCCGCGAGCGTGACGCCCCAGCAGAAGGTCCGGACCGAATGACCGAGGAGGTACAGGGGCAGCGACCGCTGGGCCCACGACCAGGTCGCGTGGGACACGTCGTCCTGGGGGATCGGGATGCCGCCGACGGCGGCCGGCAGCGAGGGGATGGACGGCATCGGACGCATCCTAGGACAGCCGGCCGTCGCCGCGGTGCAGGCGGAGGCGCCCGTCCTGGCCGGTGAGGCCGAGGCGGGCGCCGAGAGGTTCAGGTCGTGAAGGCCGCGAGGTCAGCTCGCCGCGGGCTTCTCCTGGACGGCCCAGCCGTTTCCGTCCGGGTCGCTGAAGAACGCGAACGAGTTCCAGGGGCCGCCGTGGCCGTCCTGCCACTCGCCTTCGACGATGCGCCGGACCGGCGTGATGTCGACGCCGGCGTCGACAAGCTGCTCACGGGCCGCGTCGATGTCCGTCACGCAGAGCTGGAGCCCCTGCAGCGTTCCGGGCTCCATCTTCGCGAGGCCCTTGCCGATCGAGATCGAGCAGGCGGATCCGGGCGGCGTCAGCTGGACGACCCGGAAGTCGTCGCCCGCGGTGTGGTCGACGTCGACGTGGAAGCCGCATCGCTCGCTGTAGAAGGCCTTGGCGCGGTCCACGTCGGAGACCGGCACGACCACGAGCTCGAGAGTGAAGTCCATCGCTGTTCGCTCCTCCGCGGGTGGGATGCTGGGTGGCTCGTTCAGACCGGGGTCGCGAGGCGGGCCAGGAGCTCGTCCAGGCGGTCGAAGCCGTCGTTCATGCCCTCGGCCATCCCGTGCTCGATCATCGCGTCGCGCGCCTCGACCGTCTGGAACACGGAATGGGTCCGGGCGATCGTCCGCCCGTCGCGTTCCTCGAACGCCATGCGGTCGAGCGAGACATGTCCCGGGG
>DATBPR010000208.1:0-3130 GCA_036561285.1 Candidatus Limnocylindrales bacterium
GTCCCAAGCACGAACCTCAGGCTGCGGGCGAGCCGTCCCCCAACCGCGGGCAGTGTGCCTGCTCGCGGGCGGCCGTGCGCACCGATTGCGCCGGCCCCGTCCGTAAGGGACCGCTCAACGGGGCAGGACGGTGCCCAACCCCAGCTCCGTCGCGCGGCGGACGATCGCCTCGCCGAAGACGAGGTCCGCCAGGCCGACGCCGAGATGCGTGACGAGGACCCGGCCGCCGATCGGCGGCTCGGCGCGGGCGACGATCGCCTCGCCGATCGTCGTCATGGGGTCCGGGTAGCCCTCGAAGCTGCCCGAGTCGCGGTTGGCGAGGAACTGCGCTCGCTCGTCGACCGCGAACAGCGCGGCCTCCCGGGCGACGCTCGCCGAGACGTACGTGGCGTAGTCGACCGCGACGACCAGCGCCTCGGGCGTCAGCCAGTCCGGCGTCAGGACCTGGCGCTCTGCGGCCGGGGCGAACGAGGCGACGGTCACGACGACATCGGCGTCGGCGGTCGCTTCGCGCGCGGTCCGCGCGACACGGCCCGCGGCGATCCCCTCGGTCGTCCGTGCCTGCGAGGCGACGGCCTCTGCCCGGTCGGCGTGGCGGTCGAACACGGTGATCGTGGCCGCCGGCAGCACGGCGCCGAGCACCGGCAGGTGGCTTCGCGCCTGGACGCCCGCGCCGAGCAGCGCGACGCGGGCCGGCCGCCCGAGCGGACGCGCGAACCGGGCGATCGCGACGCCGCTGATCGCCGCTGTCCGCTGGGCCGTGACCGGCCCGGCGTCGAGGATCGCGAGCGGAACGCCGGTCGCGGAATCGGTGAGGAGCACGAGCCCGTGGATCGCCGGCAGGCCCAGGCCGCGATTGGCCGGAAACCCGGCGATCCACTTGATCCCGAGCAGGTCGCGCGTGCTCTCCGGTCCGCCGCCGGCGCACGGCCGCCCGCGGAGGTGGGCCGGCATCGCGTGCGCGAACGAGCCCTCCGGCCGCGGGTGGACGCCGATCTTCGGTGGCAGCTCGGCGTCGGCGACGAGCGCGACCATCGTCCGCTCGGCCAGCCGGAGCCGCTCGTCGAGCGGCGGCATCGCCGCCTCCACGTCGGCGGCGTTCAGCCAGCGAAGCGGGGGCGTGTCATCGGTCGTCATCGAGCCGAGTCTAGCCGCGGGTAGCATTCGGACATGACCCCCGATCCGGCCCAGAGCCTGGCCAACCTGCGCCTCGAACGCGATGCGATCCTCCTCTACGACGCCCTCGGCGCGATCGAGAAGGACGAGAACCGGGCGGCGGCCTTCCACCGGATCGCGGCCAACGAGCGGCGCCACGCCGAGATCTGGGCCGGCAAGCTCCGCGAGGCGGGGACCGACGTCCCGCCCGCCCCGACCCGGCCCCGGACGCGGGTCGCGTTCATCATCCTCGTCGCTCGCGTGTTCGGGACGCGCGCGGTCAGCGATCTCGTCACCGCCCTCGAGGGCGACGAGGAGGAGATCTACGGCGAGCAGTCGTCGCCGGAGGTGGAGGCGATCGCCGCGGATGAGCGCGAGCACGCGGAGATCTGGCGCCGCCTGAAGGATCCCGACTACCACCCCGATCGGGACATCGCCCGCCGCGAGCGCTGGCACCGGTCCGGGCGGTCGGGGACGCTGCGGGCGGTGATCTTCGGGGTCAGCGACGGCCTGGTCTCGAACCTCGCCCTCGTGATGGGTGTCGCCGGCGCAGCCGGCGAGCACGGCTCGTTCATCCTCCTGGCCGGCGTCGCCGGGCTGCTGGCCGGCGCGTTCAGCATGGCCGCCGGCGAGTACATCTCGATGCAGAGCCAGCGCGAGCTGTTCGAGCGCCAGATCGCCCTGGAGCGGGCCGAGATGGAGGCGATGCCCGAGGAGGAGGAGGCCGAGATGGCCGCCCTCTACCGGGCGAAGGGGTTCCGCGACGACGAGGCGAAGGCGATCGCCCATCGTCTGTTCGAGAACCCGGAGCAGGCCCTCGACCAGCTGATCCGCGAGGAGCTCGGCCTCGACCCGGACGAGCTCGGGTCGCCGCTCGGCGCGGCCGGGGGCTCGTTCGCCGCGTTCGCGCTCGGCGCGTTCGTCCCCGTCCTGCCGTACCTGCTCCTGACCGGGACCACGGCATTCGTCGTCTCGATCGTCCTGAGCCTCGGAGCGCTGTTCCTGGTCGGGGCCGGCGTCAGCCTCCTGACCGGGCGTGGGGTCCTGTTCTCCGGTCTTCGCCAGGTGGGGATCGGGGCGGCCGCCGCGATCGTGACCTTTGTCGTCGGCTCGATCATCGGCGTCTCGGTCGGCGGCTGACGGCGATGGCGGCGGACATCGCGGGCCGGCTTCGGGCGGCGGGCCTCGATCCGTCCCCGTGGTCGAACGGGCCGGGCGACCGCTACGCCGCTCATGAGCACGGCTACGACAAGGTCATCGGCGTCGAGCGCGGCTCGATCGTCTTCGGGCTGCCGGGAAGCGGCCGCACCGTCGAGCTCATCGAGGGGGACCGGCTCGAGCTCCCGGCCGGCACGGCCCACGACGCGGCCGTCGGGCCGGGTGGCGTCACCTGCTGGGAGGCCCACCTGCCGGCAGGCCGGTTCGACGCCGTCGCCCGCCGCGCGGCGGGGGAGTGGTAGCGGCCTGCGCCGCCGGGGAGTGGTAGCGGCCCGCGCCGCCGCGGACGGAGCCGATGTCCATCCAGCGGCCGAAACGACCGTCCAGCGCGCACGAGGAGGTCCGGCCGGGTCGTTTCGGCTCACGGGATGGACGAATGGACCGCGCACGAGGCCGTTCCAGCCGGTTCGAGGCGGTGCGGCCGTCCGCGCCGGTCCGTTCGGCCGCGGGGCGGCCGGCTGCGGTCGAGCCGCTCGTCGCGCGGCCGGGTCCGTCCCGTCAGCCGCGGGCAACGACAAAGCCCCGGAGCGGGGTCCGGGGCTTCGTGGGGTAGGCTATCGGGCCGGGTTACCGGTGACCGAAGAAGGCCCAGTACCCGAGATCATCCGACGGCCTGGGCTCCCGGCGCGAATCCTCATTGCCCAGCACGTAGCTGATCGCCGAGAACAGCGCCAGGAAGACGACTCCGAACACGAACATCGAGATCCTCCGCTGCAGGAACGCCGTGGATCCGGTGATCCAGCCGCCCGATGCGGCC
>DATBPR010000209.1:0-3173 GCA_036561285.1 Candidatus Limnocylindrales bacterium
CGCCGGCGCCCGGACGACTCTCGGCGCGACGGCGGTCAGGGCGATCCGGGCCTCGGCGATCGTGGCCGCCGGCCCATCGCCGTTGAGGGTGACCAGCACCGCCGCGCCGACGACCGCGATCTCCATCGCCCGCCGGTATTCGAGCCGGATGTAGGCGCTGCCGCTTCCCCGAGCTGGGCGCGGGACCCGGACCGCGGTGAGCAGCTCGCCGGGGGCGGCGGCGGTCCGCCCCGGGCCGGTCGCCAGATCGGCGACCGCGACGCGGCGCTCGCCCACCCCCTGGCCGCGCAGGATCACGGTCGCGCCCAGCACGACGAGCGGCCCGGTCGTCTCGGCGGCCGGCGATGCGTTCATCAGGTTCCCGCCGATCGTTCCCGTCCCCCGGGTCGCCGGCGATCCGACGATAGCGGCGGCGTCGGCGAGCGCGGTCCAGCCGCTCCGGACGTCCGGTTCGGCGCCCAGCCAGGCATGCGTCGTCAGCGCCCCCAGGACCAGGCCCCCCTCCTCGGCCCGGGCCTCCTGCAGCTCGGCGATCCGGTCGATCGCCACGATCGACTCGGGCAGACGCTTCCGGCCCTGCCGAGCCGCGACGACGAGGTCCGTCCCACCCGCGACGGGGCGGGCATCGCGGTCCGTGGCGAGGATCGCCAGGGCGGCTGACACGGTGGTCGGGGCGGCGAACCGCGTCGTCACGAGACGGACGCGGCCGCGGTCACGGGCGCGAGGGCAGCGTCCCGCTCCCCTGCCCCGTCGTCGCCGGTCCAGATCGCCCGCCAGACGCGCTCCGGGGTCATCGGGAGGTGGCGGACACGGGTGCCGGTCGCCGTCGCGATCGCATTCGCCACGGCGCCGGCGGTCGGCACGATCGGCGGCTCGCCGACCCCCTTGAGACCGCGTGGGCCGCCGTTGGACGCCGGATGCTCGACGAAGATCGCCTCGATGAGCGGGGTGTCCGCGCTCGTGAGCAGCTTGTAGTCGAGGAGCGACGGGTTCCGCTGCCGGCCGTCGTCGCCGTAGCGCGTCCCTTCCAGGGTCGCGTTGCCGAGGGCCATCACGACCCCGCCGGTGACCTGGCCGAGGGCGCCGGTCGGGTTGACGAGCGCCCCGACGTCCGTCGCGGCGACGACATGGGTCGCGCGGGCGATGCCGGTGGCCGGATCGACGCTCACCCGCGCCGCGTGGCAGAAGTAGGTCGGGGCGGCAAACGATTCGAACCCGAGCCGGCCGACGCAGCCGGACACGTCGCAGTCGGGCCCGGCCGGCGGATTGCCGCTGCCCCGGGCGAGGAGGAGCGCGCCCTCGTGGGCGCTCGAGGCGAGCTCGGCGATCGTCCGCCGCCGGTCCGGGCTGCCGCGGACGCCGACGGCCCCGTCGGCGAGCTCGAGGTCGTCGACGCTCGCCTCGAGCTCCTTTGCCGCCAGCTCGAGAAGCTGCCGCCGCACCTCGCGGGCGGCTTCGACGACCGCCCGGCCGTTGTTGAACGTCGTCTGGCTGCCCGAGCTGCCGCCATCGTAGGGACCGGCGTCCGTGTCCTGGTACGTGATCGCGAACTGCTCCGGCCGCATCCCGAGCTCGTCGGCGGCGAGGATCGCGAGCCCCATCACGGCGCCGGTGCCGCTCTCCTGGGCGCCGGTCACGATCCGGCCGCTGCCATCGGATTCGATCCGGACGAACGCGCCGGACGGCCCCGGGGCGCTGAACCACCAGCCGGAGGCGACGCCGATCGCCTCGTTCGCCGCAAGCGGTCCGGCCGCCTGTGCCCGCTCGACCGCCCGCTCGAGCGTCTCGAGAGCGCCATGGCCCTCGTGGCGCTGCCGCGTCGGGCCCTCGTCGCCATCGGTCACGAGGTTCCGCCGGCGGAACTCGACGGGGTCCAGGCCGACCCGGGCGGCAAGGACGTCGTGGTGCTGCTCGATCGCCCAGCAGGCCTGCGGCCCCGTCGGGGCCCGGACGGACCCCGACGGCGTCCGGTTCGTGTAGACCGCGATCGCCTCGATGTCCACCGCGGGGATCCGGTAGGGCCCGGCGATCATCATGGCGGCGATCTGACCGAGGACCGGCGTGTCACTCGCGTAGGCGCCCGAGTCGAGGAGGATCCGCGCCGTCCGGCCGAGGATCGTTCCGTCCTCCGTCAGGCCGGTCGCGACGTCGACGATCATTCCGTGCGTCACCTTGTCCGGGGCCAGGAACTCCTCGCGCCGGCTCAGGACGAGACGAACGGGCCGCCGGGAGGCGCGGGCCAGGGCGGCCACATGGCCCTCGAAGTGGAAGTCGCACTTCCCGCCGAACCCGCCGCCGAGATGGGTCACGACGACCCGGACGCGCTGCTCGGCGATCTCGAGGACCTCGGCGGTCATCTTCCGGGCGAGGAACGGCACCTGGGTGCTCGAGTAAACGGTCACCCGGTCGCCCGCCCAGTCCGCCGTCACGCTATGGGGCTCGATCGGGACCGGATGGGCCATGTCCGCGACGTAGCGTTCGCGGATGACGACCGGAGCGGTGGCGACGGCGGCCGCGGCGTCGCCCTTCACGACCGTCGACCGGCTGGCGAGATTGCCGGCCGGGGCGAGCTGGGGATCGTGCGCGTAGGTAGCGACGGCCTCGTGGACGAGCGGCGCGCCGGGCTGGAGTGCCGCCTCCAGGTCGAGGATCGGGGCGAGGTCCTCGTAGTCGACGTCGATCGCCTCCAGTGCCGCAGCGGCGATCTCCGGCGTCAACGCCGCGACCGCGGCGACGACCTCCCCCTCGAAGCGGACGACATCGCGGGCGAACAGCGTCCGATCGAGGACGAAGTCGAAGGAGCCGTACCGGCGATCCGGCACGTCGTCGGCGGTCAGGACCGCGAGCACGCCCGGGATCGCGCGCGCACGGCTGGTGTCCAGTCGCCGGATGCGGGCGCGCGATCGGCCGGCCAGCAGGAGCCGGGCGTGGGCGAGCCCGGGAAACGGGAGGTCGGCCGTGTAGCGCGCCTGACCGGTTGCCTTCGCCTGGCCGTCGGCGCGGATCCACGGCCGCGCCGTCGCCTCGTCGCGACCATCCGCGGATCGCTCGGACACCCTGCCACCTCCACTCACCCCGCCCGGTCGCCCACTCTACGGCGGCCGGCGGGTGGCCGGCGGCCCGCTCCGCCCTGCGGATCAGGCCGATCGCGGCGACCGGGAGGGCGTCGGCGA
>DATBPR010000210.1:0-2311 GCA_036561285.1 Candidatus Limnocylindrales bacterium
CGCCCTCGAGCACTACCGGATCGGCCAGAACGTCAAGGCATTCGTGCTCGAGGTCCGTCGCTCGACCAAAGGCCCGCAGATCTTCGTCAGCCGGACCCACAAGGGCTTCCTCAAGCGGCTGTTCGAGCTCGAGGTTCCCGAGATCCACAGCGGGACGGTCGAGATCAAGGCCATCGCGCGTGAGGCGGGCAGCCGATCGAAGGTTGCCGTCGCGTCGCGCCAGGAGGGCCTCGATCCGGTCGGTGCGACCGTCGGCCAGCGCGGCGCGCGCGTCCAGGCCGTCGTCGCCGAGCTGTCCGGCGAGAAGATCGACGTCATCCCGTGGAGCGACGATGCGAGCCTGTTCGTCGCCAACGCCCTGAGCCCGGCCCAGGTCATCTCCGTCGACATCGACGAGGAGCATCGCATCGCCAGCGTCACCGTCCCCGAGCGGATGCTGTCGCTCGCCATCGGCCGCGAGGGCCAGAACGCCCGGCTGGCCGCGCGGCTGACCGGCTGGCGGATCGACATCCGGAGCGATGTCTCCGTCGCCGAGGCGAAGGCCGCGGCCGACGCCGTCGCCACCGGTCCGTCGGCCGAGGCCGAGGCGGCCGATGTCGCCGCCATCGCGGCGGCCGATGCTGCGCCCGCCGAGGACGCACCGAAGCCCAAGCGCGTCACCAAGAAGGCGGCCGCAGCTGAGGCAACGGCAGACGCCGCCGACACCACAGCCGCCGATCCGCAGCCGGAGGCGGTCGCGGAGACCGACGCGAAGCCCAAGCCCAAGCGCTCGACGAAGGCGACCGCCAAGACGGCCCCGCTCGAGCCTGAGGTCACCGCCACCGACGGCGTCGCGGCCGAGGCGTCCGAGGCACCTGCCGCCAAGCCCAAGCGTGCCACCAAGAAGGCCGCCGCCGTCTCATCCGGGGAGGTGGCGTCGTAGGCCGGGGAGCGAGGGCCGGCGCCCCGCGGCGCGTCCCGGATCGAACCTGCGTCGCCTGTCGGACGGTCCGCCCGAAGCGTGACCTCATGCGGATCGTGCGAACGCCGACCGGTGACGTGCGACTCGATGGCACCGGCCGGGCGGCCGGCCGTGGCGCATACATCTGCCGGACGACCGCATGCCTCGACACAGCCATCGCCAAGGGTGCCCTCAGCCGGGCACTCAAGACCCCGCTCCCGGCCGATCTGCGCGAGGCGCTGGCCGGGGGCCTCGAACCACTGAACACGACCATCGAAGGAGGAGCCCGTGGCCAGGAGTAGGAGCGGCACCCGCGGCCGACGCGGCCCCCGCAAGCCGCCGCGTCGCGACGGCACGTTCAACGGATCCGGCGTCCAGACGCTCGATCCGCGCGAGCGTGGCGCGATCGAGCTGCCCGGAACGATCACCGTCAAGGAGCTCGCCGAGCTGCTCGGCGTCAATCCGGCGGACATCATCCGTGAGCTGATCAAGAGCGGGATCTTCGCGACGATCAACCAGCTCGTCGACCGCGACACCGCGTCGCTGGTCGCCGGCGAGCTTGGCTACGAAGTGGCCGAGACCGAGGCTGTGCACCACTCCGGCGTGCTCGACGAGACCGACGGACAAGTCGCCGAGGCGACCAAGGAAGTCCTCTACGAGGAGGACGATCCGTCGCTCCTCCAGCCGCGCGCCCCCATCGTGACCGTGATGGGCCACGTCGACCACGGCAAGACCAGCCTGCTCGACGCGATCCGGACGACCGAGGTCGCCGCCGGCGAGCGGGGTGGGATCACCCAACACATCGGCGCCAGCGAGGTCGTCAAGGACGGCAAGCGGGTCGTCTTCCTCGATACCCCGGGTCACGAGGCATTCACCGCGATGCGCGCCCGCGGCGCCAAGGTGACCGACATCGCGGTCGTCGTGGTCGCTGCCGACGACGGGGTCATGCCCCAGACGCTCGAGGCGATCAGCCACGCCAAGGCGGCCAAGGTGCCGATCATCATCGCGCTCAACAAGATCGACAAGCCGGACGCCAACCCCGAGCGCGTCAAGACCGAGCTGACCGAGGCCGGGATCGTCGTCGAGGAGTACGGCGGCGACGTGCCGCTCGTGCCGGTCTCGGCGAAGACCAGGGTCGGGCTTGACGAGTTGATCGAGATGATCCTGCTCGTCGCCGATCTCCAGGAGCTCAAGGCCAACCCGAAGCGCGACGCCATCGGCACCATCGTCGAGGCCTGTCCGGGCCTTGGCCGAGACCGGCACGAGGGGCGTGTCGCCGCCGTATTCCTCGACGATCACGCCCGCTTCGGACAGCTCGTTCTTGACCCGCTCGGGGTTGGCATCGGGCTTGTCGATCTTGTTGAGGGCGAT
>DATBPR010000211.1:0-7065 GCA_036561285.1 Candidatus Limnocylindrales bacterium
TGGCGTGGACCCAGAGCGAGAGCTCCGGGTCGCGGGCCCGGTAGGTCGGGCCGGTGATCGTCCGGTGGAGCCCGTTCAGGCGGCGGATCTCCGCCCGGGCCGCGGTCCCCGTCCCGTAGACGATCCGGAGATAGCTCCGGAGCGTGCCCCGCAGTCGCGCCCAGGGATCCGAGCGGAAGTCGCTGTGATCGGCGACCCCGGCGGCGACCTGCGGATGCGCGAGCTGGAGGAGGAGCGCCCGCGGCCCGGCCCCGAGCAGGAGCATCGCCTCCCGGTTGAACGCCCACGCCTCGGACCCCGGACCATAGAGTCCGAGAAGGTCGTCGCGCGGGATCGTCGATGCGGTGGTGATCCGTGACCCGGCCATCGTGCGAAGGATCGGGCATGGGACGCTGGGGCGCCGAATTCGATCCGGACCGGCTCGCCGCGCTGGAGGCTCCGACCGGTCGCGGGCGCGCCTACTGGCCGGAGGTGGCGCGGCTGCTCCGCGCGTCGTATCGCTCGCTGCACGAGGCGCTGGCGGAGGCCTGATTCGGCTCGGCGCCGGGATCGGCGGTCAGTCGTCCTCGTCGCTCGGGCGCCGTCCCACGAGCCACCACGCGGCAGGAAACGCGGCGCCGGCAAGCAGCAGCTTCACGAGGTCGCCCAGGATGAAGGGCGTCACGCCCTGGGCGATGCCCTGGGCCAGCGTGAGGTTCAGGACGACCATCAGCCACGGCACGCCGATGACATAGATCGAGATGTTGCCAACCAGCATCGCGCCGAGCGAACCGATGATCCGCCGATCCCAACCGAGCTCGGCGAGCCGGCCGACGATCGCTCCCGCGAGCACGAACCCGACGAGGTAGCCGCCGCTCGCGCCGAAGATCACCTGGAGACCGCTCTTGCCCTCGGCGAAGAAGGGCAGGCCGACGATCCCGAGGAGGACGTACAATCCGACGCTGGTGGCGCCGCGGCGAGCGCCCAGGGCCCCGCCGACGAGCAGGACCCCGAACGTCTGGCCCGTGACCGGGACCGCGGAGCCCGGGACCGGGATCGTCAGCTTCGCGGTGAGGGCGATGAGCAGCGACCCGAGCACGATCAGGGCGATGTGCCGCGGCCGGATGCCGATCCGCTCCGCGAGGGGGTTCGGGACGAGGAAGTCCGCGATCGTCAGGCCGCGCTCGGCAGCGGGCAGCCGGTTCAGGCTCGGCGTGGCGATGGACATCGGGCGACGGCTCCCTCCGAGGTCATGGCCCCGCGCCTGACGCGGGGCCTCCGCGCGGCAGGGCGAGAATAGCAGAGCCCCTACTCGCGACGGACGGCGCTGACGATGGCGAGACGGCTCGCCAGACGCGCGGGGTACCACGCCGCGAGCATCGAGATCCCCACGCCGAGAACGACGGCGACGAGGATCGATGGCCACGGGACCTCGAGGATGAGCCGGCCCGCGCCGGCCCAGACCACCAGCAGAGCGGCCGCGATCAGCCCGGTCGCGATGCCGAGGACGGCGCCGACGATGCCGAGGATCCCGGCCTCGACGACGACCGTGCGGCGGACCTGGGTCCGGGTCATCCCGGACGCGCGCAGGACGCCGATCTCGCGGACCCGCTCGAGAACGCCGACGGTGAGCGTGTTGACGATCCCGAGGGCGGCGACGAGGACGGCGATCACCGCGAGCGCGTCGAACAGCCCGAAGACCTGGCCGAGGGCACTGTCGATGGCGCCCGCGACCGACTCCAGCGGGCTCGGGTCGAGCGCCGCCTCGCGGGCGAGCTCCTCGACTGCCGGCCGGGCCGTCGCCTCCGCGCCCGGGTCGTAGCGGACCGCGAGCGCGTCGGCGCCGTCGACCCCGAAGACCCCCGTTGCGTCGGGCCAGCCGACGAGGATCGCCTCGCCCGTGGACCCCGGCAGCGACCGGTCGACGATGCCGGCGACGCGCAGATCCGCGACCTTGCCGCCGCCCAGGGCGAGGCTGAGCGTCGATCCCACCGTCAGGCCCGTCCGGTCCGCGACGGCCCGGGGGAGGATCGCGACCCCGCCCCGATCGAGACCGGCGAGCGCCTCGGCGCGATCCCCGAGCAGGAACGTCAGCCGGCCGTCGGCGGCGAGATCGGCCCCGCGGACCGCGGCCGCGTCGTAGCGGACACCGTCACGGGCGACGTCGAACGTCGCGATCGGGCTGACGCGAGCGACTCCGTCGACGGCCGCGACGTCGGCGAGAACGCTCTCGTCGAGGGCGACCGGCCGGATCGACGTGAGCAGCTCGTCGCCGGGGATCACGTCGCGCAGCCAGGCCGCCGCCGCGAGCCGTGACTGGTGGGCGACCGCCCCGACCGCGACGACCATCGCGAGGCCGATCGCGAGCGCCCCGACGGTCAGCGTGGTCCGGCCGCGGTCGCGGGCGATCGCCGCGCGGGCGAGCCGCTCCTCGGGCCGGAACACGAGCCGGAACGGCAGCCCCGCCACGCGCCCGAGGGCACCGAGGACGACGGGCGCGAGGAGGACCGCGCCGAACAGCAGGACGTACACGGCGGTCGATCGGAGGAGGCCGTCCCAGCCGAGGTCCCGCGGCCAGACGAGCAGCCCCGCGACGCCGACCGCCACGAACACGGCGACGAGCCAGCGCAACCGGGCCCGTCGCGACGATGAGGGCTCGCCGCGCTCGCGCAGGGCCTCGACCGGCGGGATGGAGCCCGCGCGTCGGGCCGGCTCGAGGCCCGCGGCAAGCGTCACGCCGAGACCGATGAGCACGACCGCGACGACCGACGCCGGCTGGGGATCGGCCCGCTCGAACGGCACGGCGGCGATCGTCCGGAGCTGGAGCGCCATCAGCTCGGCGAGGACGAGGCCGGCGACGAGCCCGAGTGCCGCCCCGGCGACCCCGAGGGTCGCCGCCTGGGCGAGGACGAACCCGGTCAGCTGGCGTCGCGTCGCTCCCGCCGCGCGCAGCAGCCCCAGCTCCCGGACGCGCTCGGTCACGGTCATCGAGAGCGTGTTGAAGATCAGGAACGCGCCGACGAACAGCGCGACCGCCGCGATCAGGGCGGTCGTCGAGCGGAAATCGGCGGTCGAGCTCCGGAGGGACGCGGCGATGTCGGCCGGCGACGACAGGACGTAGGGCTGGCCGGTCAGGGCGACCGCGATCGCATCGATCGTCTCGGCGGTCGTCGCGCCCTGGCCGACGAGGACGTCGACGCGGCTGACCGTGTCGTCGCCGAGGATCCGCTGCATCGTCGCCAGCGGGAGCACGACCGTCCGCCCGTTGCTCCCCGCCGGCGGCCCGTCGCCCGCAAGAACGCCGACGATCGGCAGCGCCACGGGGCCGTCCGGTCCCTGGATCGTCACCGTGCCGCCGGTCGTGAGGCCGTCGGTCCGGGCGAGCGACTCGGTGACGAGCGCGGCCGGCTCATCCGCGGAGCCGAGCGGCCGGCCCGAGGCGAGCACGAGATCGCGGACCTGGCGTTCCAGCCCCGGATCGATGCCGACGAGCGTCACGGGGGCGGCCGGCTCTCCCGAGGCGCCCGCGCCGGTCGTCGACGCCAGGTAGGTCCGCCGCTGGAGCACCGGCGCCGCGACCGCGACACCCGGCGCCGCCTCGACGGCCGCACGACTGTTCGCCGACAGGCCGGCCGGCCCGAACGCCTCAACCCGGAGATCCGCCCGTCCCACCAGATCGACGACGGTTCGGTCGATCGCCGCCGAGATCCCGGCGTCGGTCGCGAGGGACGCGTACAGGACGCCGATCCCGAGCGCCACGCCCACGATCGAGAGGAGCGTCCGGCCGCGACGCGCGGCGAGGCTGCGGAGCGCCAGCCCGATCACCGGCCGCTCCCCTGCCCGACCCGCACCCTCAGAGCCCGAGCTCGGCGAGCCGGCCGACGAGCGGCGCGGTGTCGTGGTCGGCTCGCCGGCCGAGCCGGATCTCGTCCCGGATCCGCCCGTCACTGATCACGAGGACCCGGTCGGCATAGGCGGCGGCCTTCGAATCGTGGGTCACGAGAACGATCGTCTGGTGGCGCTCGACGCACGACCGCCAGAGGGCCTCGAGGATCTCCGTTCCGGTCGTGTAGTCGAGGTTGCCCGTCGGCTCGTCCGCGAAGAGCAGGGCCGGGCGTGTCACGAGGGCCCGGGCGATCGCGACCCGTTGCTGCTCGCCGGCCGACAGCTGGTCCGGCTTGTGATGCTCCTTGCCCGACAGGTCGACCAGCGCGATCACGTCGCGGATCCGCTCCCGGAGCTCGCCGCGACCGGGATCCGCGCCGGCGATCGTGAAGGGCAGCGCGACGTTCTCGGTCACGTCGAGGAGCGGGATCAGGTTGAACGACTGGAAGACGAAGCCGGTCCGGTCGCGCCGCAGCCGCGTCGCGTCGTCGTCGGTCAGCTGGCTGATCGTCTCGCCCTGGAGGATGACCTCGCCGGCGGTGGGGCGGTCGAGCCCGCCAAGCAGCTGGAGCAGCGTCGACTTGCCGGAGCCGGACGGCCCCATCAGGGCGACGAACTCGCCCTCGTCGACCGTCAGGGAGACGCCCCGCAGGGCATCCACGGTCGTGGCGCCCAGCCGGTAGCGCTTCGCGAGGTCGTGCGCCTCGAGGATGGCCGCCATCGGACCCGAGTGTAGCCGCGCCGACGCGGCGTCAGTGCCCGAGGAGGGACCCCGTGACCCCCGAGACGATCGTGTCGAGCAGCCCGGGAGAGGTGGGCGGATCGGTCACGCGGAGGCTCCCCTCCGACGTGGACGGGTCGGCGTCGCGGACGATCGCGCCCGGCGCGGTGCCGGCCTCGGGCGCTCCGCCATCGGACGGTGAAGGGTCGGGCAGGGCGGGCGGGTCCGTCTCCGCGCCGGCCGGTTCCGATGGGACCGGCGGGGTGAGGCTCGGCGCGGGCGATGGGCTGGCGGCAGCCACGACGGGTGCTGCGGTCGGCTTCGGCGTGGGCTTCGGCTTCGGGGTCGGTCGGGGGGTCGGTCGAGGCGTGGCCCGTGGCCTGGGCTTCGGGGTCGGCTTCGGCGTCGGCTTGGGCGCCGTCGACGTCGAGCCGCACTTGTCCGCGAACAGGACGGTCCACATCTTCTTGCCGTCCGGGCCCTTGTAGGCACCGATCCCGATGACGTCCCAGGCCTTGCCGAGGATGTTGGCCCGATGCCCGGACGAGTTCATGAAGGCCTGCTGGATCTCGGCGGTGGCGACGTCGTCCGGGTAGGTGTTCCAGCCGATGTTCTCGCCGGCGAGCTTGTAGCAGTAGCCCTTCGTGTCGAGGATGTGGAAGACGAGGTAGCCGCTCGGCGGGATGTTGTGGCTGAAGTAGTTGCGGACGATCATGTCCTTGCTGCGCGACCGGGCGATCGAGGCCAGGGTCGAGTCGACGCGGAGGGACTTCAGGCCCGCCGAGGCACGAGCCTGGTTCGTCAGGCTGACGAGCTGCCGCTCCGACGACGAGTTGAACGTGTTCGGCGACCAGGCCAGCGTCGTCGAGGGCAGCGACAGCATCCCGATCGAGGTCGCGGCGAAGGCCACGACGATCAGCGCGGCGAGGCGCCTCGGGTCGCGATGGATGCGCTCCGTCGGGCGACGGGCCGGGGTCGAACGGGCGGGAACGGCGAGCATCGACAGGGCGGTCTCGTACGCACGCCGGTCGGGGGACGCCGGCACGAACCGACCCTACGGACCACGGCCTCCGAAGTCCGCCGGGCGATGGTCATGCGCACGCCGCGCACGGGTACCACGAGGTCCACCGCACCACCTCGGACCGTGCCGGACCGGGCGCCAGGGGCCCGCACCGCACCGCACCGGTCACCACGACCGGGCGGTCTCCCGCCCGGTGGGGGTCGCCGTTCGAGCGCCCGTCAGCCGCCGATCGTCGAGGCGAACGCCGCATAGGTGGCGGCGATCGGGCCGGCCAGCGTCTCCGCCCCGGCGCCCTCGTCGCCGAGCCCGAACTGGCGGGCGTCGGGCGTCTTCACCCCGTTGCCGGACAGGATCGCGACGACCTCGTCGCCGTCCCGGATCACGCCACGGGCCCGGGCGGCCTCGACGGCACCGATCGTCACGCCGCCCGCCGTCTCGACGAAGATTCCCTGCTCCGCGGCCGTCCGCCGGATGGCCGACGCCGTCACGGCGTCGGGGATCGATTCGATCGAGCCGCCGGTCCGCCGGGCCAGGTCGAGGGCGTAGCCGCCGTCGGACGGCGAGCCGATCGAGAGCGACCGGACGATCGTGTCGGGCGAGCGGACGGGACGGACCTCGTCGACGCCCTCCGCGAAGGCCGTGGCCACGGGCGAGCAGCCCTCCGGCTGGGCGCCAACGAACCGGACCGGCTTGCGCTCGACCAGCCCGATCTCGGCCAGCTCCTCGAAGCCCTTGGCGATCTTCGTGAACATCGAGCCCGAGGCGATCGGGCCGACGAGGACGTCCGGCAGCCGCCAGCCGAGCTGCTCGGCCACCTCGAAGGCAATCGTCTTGCTGCCCTCGGCGTAGAACGGCCGGAGGTTCACGTTGACGAACGCCCAGCCCTCCTCGTCGGCGATCTCGAGGCTCAGCCGGTTCACGTCGTCGTAGGTCCCGTCAACCCGGACCACGGTGGCGCCGTAGCTGAGGGCATGCTCGATCTTCGCGGGCTCCAGGTCGGCCGGGATGAAGACGAAGGCACGGAGCCCGGCAGCCGCGGCGGCCGCGGCGGTCGCGCCGGCCAGGTTGCCGGTGGACGCGCAGGCGAGCGTGTCGAACCCGAACTCGACCGCCCGGGCCGTCGCGACCGCGACGACGCGGTCCTTGAAGCTGAGGGTCGGGTTGCGGGTGTCGTCCTTCAGGCGGAGGACCGTGCCGTTCCCGAGGCCGAGCGAGCCCGCGAGGCGGTCCGCGCGGACGAGGGCCGTCGAGCCGACCGCGAGCCCGCGCTCCGGGGCGCGCTCGACGGGGAGCAGCTCGAGATAGCGCCAGATCCCCGGGTCGCGGGCCGCGATCGTCTCGCGGGTCAGCGCGGACCGGGCGACGTCGTAGTCGTAGACGATCTCGAGCGGGCCGAAGCAGGCGGGGCAGACGAAGCTGGGGCCGAGGTCCTCGGGACGTCCACAGGCGCGACACCGCA